>JAHEZG010000001.1:29469-52604 GCA_023251195.1 Chitinophagaceae bacterium
AACATTGGTGTCATCGGAAATTTTCAGAAGATTGCCCTATTCTCTCTTTTTATGGGCAGGTGTAAGATCCTAAATTTAACTACAAATAAATATTTGCCTGCTTTCTATTACAAATTCCTTTTGATTACAATTAATATATTTTCATTGCTATTATTCACTCATACATTACTATTTTAAAAGCCAACTGTTAAAACATATATTCGCACATCTCCAATGAAGTTCATCTCAATATTATTAAGCATTTATTTTCTTTCAATTTCTATTTTGCCTTGTGCTGATGGAGATGATGCTCATCCCGATAGTAAGATAGAACTTTCGTCAACACACCATTCCGATTCTTGTCCTGATGGAATGGAATGTTCTCCGTTTTGCGCATGTGCCTGCTGCGGATGCGTTGGTTTCAATATTCCGTTTGCTCAATCATTCAACTACATTTCATTTTCTTTTTTAGAAATAAATAATTTTTATACTGCAACTTATTTCGTTGCCGGTTCTCTTGCCTCAATTTGGCAACCCCCAAGATTAGGGTAATAATTATTTCAGAAAACTATTTCTGAATTCACTTGATGGAGTTTAACACTTCATTCAATTCTTATTTTCATTCATAACTTAATTCATCATTGATGCTTAATAAAATAATTGCATTCTCCATAAAGAATAAACTCATCATCGGCCTTTTCGTTTTGTCACTTATTGGTTATGGCAGTTACCAGTTTACAAAATTGCCGATTGATGCAGTGCCCGACATTACCGATAATCAGGTGCAGGTAATCACATCGGCACCTTCATTGGGTGCACCCGACATTGAACGGCTCATAACTTTCCCCATTGAACAGGCCAGCAGCAACATTCCGGGGCTGCATGAAATCCGGAGTTTCTCTCGGTTCGGTTTGTCGTTAATCACAATTGTGTTTGATGATGATGTGGATATTTATTGGGCGCGGCAACAGGTAACTGAACGATTGAAAATTGCCGAAGACCAAATTCCAAAAGGAGTTGGCACTCCCGAGTTGGCACCTGTTACTACAGGGCTTGGAGAAATTTATCAGTATGTATTGAAACCCAAGCACGGTTACGAAACAAAATACAATGCGACCGAATTGCGTACCATTCAGGATTGGATAGTGAAACGGCAATTGATAAGTGTGAAAGGTGTGGCAGATGTGAGCAGTTTTGGTGGCATGGTGAAACAATATGAAATCGCCATCAATCCATCCACACTTAAAGCAAATAATATTACCATCAATGATGTGTTTACTGCATTGGAAAAAAACAATGAGAACACCGGAGGCGCATACATTGAAAAAGCTTCAACGGTTTTGTACATCCGCGCCGAAGGCCTGATAAAAAATATTGATGACATTAAAAATATTGTTGTAAAAAATTTAGTAAACGGAACTCCGCTTTTAATCAGTGATGTGGCTGAAGTAAGAATTGGAAACGCTACGCGGTATGGAGCAATTACTTATAACGATGAAGGCGAAGTTGCAGGCGCAGTGGTGATGATGCTGAAAGGCGACAACAGCAGCCGTGTGATTGAAGATGTGAAAGAAAAAATTAATCAAATCAAAAAAACTTTGCCTGAAGGTGTGGAGTTAGAACCGTTTTTGGACAGAACAAAAATGGTGAACAGTGCAATCGGAACTGTTTCAAAAAATTTATTGGAAGGGGCATTGATTGTAATTTTTGTTTTGGTTTTGTTCTTAGGAAATTTTCGGGCGGGGATTTTAGTTGCATCTGTAATCCCGTTATCCATGTTGTTTGCAGTAATCATGATGAACCTGTTTGGCGTTAGCGGAAACCTCATGAGTTTGGGTGCATTGGATTTCGGTTTGATAGTAGATGGTGCAGTAATTATTGTGGAAGCTGTGATGCATGGAATTTCACACAGCAAAAAATTGGGGGTACACCACAGGGTCACTCAAACCGAAATGGATGGAGCAGTAAATCGTTCGGCAAGCCGAATGATGAACAGCGCAGTATTTGGTCAAATAATTATTCTCATTGTGTATCTCCCGATTTTTACATTGGAAGGAATAGAAGGAAAAATGTTTAAGCCAATGGCACAAACAGTTGCCTTCGCTTTATTAGGAGCTTTCATTCTTTCACTTACTTACATTCCAATGATGAGTGCATTGTTTCTTTCAAAAAACATTTCGCATAAAAAAAATATCTCGGATAAGATGATGAGTTTCTTCATAAACATTCATCAGAAATATTTATTAAAGATTTTAAATTTTCCAAAATCAGTAATTGCATTTGCAGGTTGTTTATTGCTAATTGCTGTTTTTGTTTTTTCAAAAATGGGTGGTGAATTTATTCCTGAATTACCCGAAGGTGATTTTGCAGTTGAAACAAGAGTGCTGACAGGAAGCAACATCACCACTTCATCAGAAGCAATAATGAGTGCAGCGCATATTTTATTAGCGAAGTTTCCGGAAGTAGAAAAAATAGTTGGAAAAACCGGAAGCGGAGAAATTCCCACCGACCCGATGCCAATGGAAGCATCGGACATGATGATTATTTTGAAAGACAAATCAGAATGGACATCAGCAAATTCGTGGAATGAACTTGCTGAAAAAATGGGTGAAGCATTACTGGATGTGCCGGGCGTTACTTATAGTTTTCAATATCCTGTTGCCATGCGTTTCAATGAATTGATGACAGGCGCAAAGCAGGATGTGGTATGTAAAATATTTGGTGAAAACTTAGATACACTTTCAAAATATTCAAAATTGTTGGGTGATGTTGCAGGTAAAATTGACGGAGCAGAAAATATTTATGTAGAACCGATTGATGGTTTGCCTCAACTCATTATCGCTTACAAACGAAACATGATTGCACAATATGGTTTGAACATTCAAGACATAAACAAAGTGGTGAACACTGCATTTGCAGGGCAAAGCAGCGGGCTTGTGTATGAAGATGAAAAGCGTTTTGATTTGGTAGTTCGCCTTGCAGGTGAGCAGCGACAAAATTTAGAAGATGTACAAAATCTTTTAATCCCTACTGCAACCGGAACACAAATTCCATTGTACCAGGTTGCAGATATTTCCATTAAAGAAAGTGTAAGTCAAATTCAAAGAGAAGATGCGAAACGAAGAATTATTGTCGGCTTCAATGTAAAAGGCAGAGATGTGCAAAGCATCGTAAACGATTTGGAAGCAAAAATTAAAACCGATTTGCATTTACCAACTGGCTACTATGTTACATATGGTGGAGCATTTGAAAATTTAATTGCAGCAAAAAAAAGATTGTCAATTGCAGTTCCGCTTTCGTTACTCTTGATTTTTCTTTTTCTGTTTTTCGCTTTCGGTTCAATCAAACAAGGTTTACTAATCTATTCGGCAATTCCACTTTCTGCTATTGGTGGAATTCTATTCTTAGCCATGAGAGGAATGCCTTTTAGTATCAGCGCAGGAGTTGGTTTCATTGCCTTGTTTGGTGTTGCAGTATTAAACGGAATTGTTTTGTTGGCAGAATTCAATCGTATAAAAGCTGAAGGAGAAACAGACACAAAAAAAATTGTGTTACAGGGAACAAGGCATCGTTTGCGACCGGTGCTGATGACTGCCTTCGTTGCTTCGCTTGGTTTTTTACCAATGGCATTAAGCAACGGAGCAGGTGCTGAAGTGCAAAGACCATTGGCTACTGTTGTGATTGGCGGGCTTTTGCTTGCAACCTTCCTTACACTTTTTGTTTTACCAATCCTCTACATTTTGTTTGAGAAAATTGGAAAGAAAAAATCTTCCAACGGAAACGCAACCATCATTGCAACAATTTTATTGCTCATTGTTTTTTCTTTTCAAAATGCGCATGCGCAAACAAACATTTCATTGAATGCAGCCATTGACATGGCATTGAAAAATAATTTGTCGATGAAAAATGAAATACTAAATGCCGAATATCAGAAGAAACTAAAAGCCGCAGCCGTTGACATTCCGCAAACAAATCTCACTGGCGAATACGGACAAATCAATTCGTTTTACAACGACACCAAGTTTGGAATTTCGCAATCAATAAGTTTCCCCACTGTTTATGCAAAACAAAAATCACTGCAAAACGAACACTACAAAAGCAGTGTGTTGAACATTGCAGTGAAAGAAGCAGAGTTGAAAAAGCAAGTCAGCGAAGTTTTTTACCTGCTGATTTATTTGGGTGAGAAGAAAAAAATATTGTTACAGAATGATAGTGTTTATGCTTCGTTTTTAGAAAAAGCAAACTTGCGATTTGCCAAAGGCGAAACCAATTTGCTGGAAAAAACTACAGCCGAAATACAACGCGGTCAAATCGCCATTCAACTTAATCAGTTGAAGAATGATATTGAAATCATGCAACTGCAATTTCAATTGTTGCTGAATACACAAACCGTTTACATACCACAAGCAGAAAATCCGAAAATGATTTTCACTGCAATGTTGGACACATCAGCAATCAGCAACCATCCGCAACAAAAAGTTTTGCAACAGCAAAATCAAATTTCATTAGTCAACACACAATTGCAAAAACAAAAATTATTGCCTGAATTAAATTTGAGTTACTACAACCAAAGTATACAAGGCAACGGAGCAGACAATGTTTTATATCCTAAGTCGGCACGGTTCAATTATGTTCAGTTTGGAGTTGGAGTTCCATTATTCTTTGGTTCGCAAATGGCAAAAATAAAATCGGGTAAAACATTGCAATTGATTTCCGAAAACAATTATCAGTTGGGTTTGCAAACCATGAAAACAGAATATCAAACAGCGTTCAAGAATTATCAAACGCAATTGCAAACCGTAAAATATTTTGAGGATACCGCTTTGCAAAATGCAAGCACCATTACCAAAACAGCCAATCAACAATTTGCAAATGGCGACATTAATTACCTGGAATGGACAATGCTCATCAACAGCGCAGCAAGCATTCAAAGTGATTATGCTGATGCCGTAAAAACCCTTAATCAAACAATCATTCAATTAAATTTTTTAACAACTAAATAACTTTCAATCATGAAACCGCTTTGCGGTTCATGAATTCAATAATTAAAAAAAATAAAAAACATGAATAATAAATATATCATCATAGCAATTGCATTTGTTTTTCTCACCTCGTGCGGGAGCGACCCAATTGAAACAGTAACAGCAAAAGAAGTTGCAAACGAAAGCATCGTTGAACTCACAGATGCTCAACTCAAAAATTCTAAAATTGAAACAGGAAAAATTGAGCAGCGCAGTATTTCATCATTGCTGAAAGTGAATGGCAGCATTGATGTTCCACCACAAAACATGGTTTCAATCAGTATTCCTTTGGGAGGATATTTAAAGTCAACCATCCTTTTGCCGGGCATGCACATCAGCAAAGGTGAAGTGCTTGCAGTGATGGAAGATCCGCAATACATTACTTTACAACAGGAGTATTTAACTGCAAAAGCAAAATTAATTTTTGCAGAAGAAGAATTTAACCGACAACAAGAACTCAACAAAAGCAAAGCGGCAAGTGATAAAGTGCTTCAGCAAGCCCAGGTTGAATTCACCACACAAAAAGTTTTGGTAAAATCATTAAGCGAAAAACTAAAACTCATCGGCATCAATCCTGAAACACTCACTGAAAATAATTTATCGCGCAGCATCAACATCACTTCACCCATTGACGGCTATGTTTCTCATGTAAACATGAACATTGGAAAATACGCCACCCCTTCCGACATTCTTTTTGAATTGGTGAACCCGACAGACATACATCTTGCACTCAACATTTTTGAAAAAGACATTGACAAACTTTTCATCGGGCAAAAGTTAATTGCATACACCAACACCAATCCTGATAAAAAATATCCGTGCGAAATAATTTTAATCGGAAAAGATTTATCGCATGACCGTAGTGCAGAAGTACATTGCCACTTTGAACAATATGATAAATCGCTGATTCCGGGAATGTTTATGAATGCAGAAATTGAAGTGCAGAGCCATAATGCTTTTGTCATTGCAACAGATGCCATTGTTCGCTTTGAAGGCAAGCAATATGTTTTCACCGCAATCGAAAGCAAGAAATTTGAAATGCAGGAAGTGACAACCACAAATAATGAAAACGGTTTTACGCAAATCACTTTCCCCGACAACATGGATTTAAGCAACAAAACTTTCGTAACAAAAGGAGCTTATACTTTGCTGATGAAAATGAAAAACACAGAGGAGGAATAAGTATTTTCTCTGCATTTGAAAATGAAAACCAGGATAGTAACAAAAAACAGTGCTACATCAATAGCAAAATTAGCATAACTGATTTTTGTTCCCTTTACAGAAAGATAGTCAATTTAGAAACGACACAAAGTTTCCTGTTTGTTTTAATCATGGCGAGAAATGTTATTGTATTCTCCCCATAACAATAGCCGAGCAACAAAATAATTTACGGAAACAACCTTCCATACATCCGCGGAAAAGGAATAGTCTCGCGCACATGCGGCAGTTTGCAAACCCACGCAACCAATCTTTCCAATCCCAAACCAAAGCCCGCGTGTTTTACTGAACCATAGCGGCGCAAATCCAAGTACCACTCGAATGCTTCCATTGGCAATTTGTGTTCAATAATTTTTTCTTTGAGAAGATTAATATCCGTTTCTCTTTCGCCGCCGCCAACAATTTCTCCATAACCTTCGGGTGCTAACACATCAACACCTTTTGCCAAGTGCGGCGCATTTTTATCTCGCTTCAGGTAAAATGCTTTTACTTCGTGCGGCCAGTTGTAAACCATAATCGGAATATCAAACAAGCGCGTGAGCACAGTTTCATCAGAGCCACCGAAATCATCACCACGCTGAAAATTCTTTGCTGAGTTCAACCAGTTCGGAATGTTACGCTCGTCTTCTTCCAAATCTTTCAATTCATTTTTCAGTGAATCAATTTTGTTTTGGTTGAAAGCAATTTCGCCCTTCTTCATTCCGGCATCTCTCAATTTTGCTTCGCGCTCTTCGGTTTCTTTTTTCACCTCGGCAATTCGCGTCTGCACTTTTTTCAAATCATCTTCTAAAAGTTTGATGCTGTTTTTCCCATCCACATCTTTCTTCCCGAGAATCATGTCCACTGCGTCATCATAAGCAATGCGCGGAAACGGACGATTAATGTTTTTCAGAATAGATACATCGCGACCAATGATTTTAAATTCCTCTTCACACACCACCACTAATTCATTCACCACAAATTTCATCATCGCTTCAATCACATCCATGTTCATGTCCAAATCATGAAAAGCCATTTCAGGTTCTATCATCCAGAACTCCGATAAGTGTCGTCGCGTTTTCGATTTCTCTGCTCTGAAAGTCGGACCGAAAGTGTAAATCTTGTTGAATGCCATTGCCATCGCTTCGCCATACAATTGTCCGCTCTGACTCAGGTAAGCGCTCTGTCCGTAAAAATCTGTTTCGAATAAAGTGCTTGTGCCTTCCACTGCATTGCCGGTGAAAATCGGAGCATCCATCTGCACAAAATCATTCGACTGAAAAAATTTGTGAATGGAAAAAATCATCTTGTTGCGGATGCGCATGATTGCCCACTGCCGCTGTGTACGCAACCACAGGTGTCTTTCATCCATAAGAAAATCTACTCCGTGTTCTTTTTTCGAAATCGGAAATTCTTCAGCAATTGAAATTACTTCAATACTCGTTGCCTGAATTTCATATCCTCCCATTTGTCGTTCGTCTTTCACCACTTTACCAATGATGGTGCACGAACTTTCCTGCGTTAAATTTTTTGATGCTTCAAACGATTCCGCATTCACACTTTTTTCATCAACCACACACTGGCAATATCCGAAACCATCGCGCAGCACAATAAAAAATAATCCCTTGCCCGAGCGTTTGTTGTAAACCCAACCCTGCAATTGCACTTCTTCACCTTCGTGCTTCGATAAATCTTTAATGAAAACTGATGTCATATTTTTTTCTTTCTCTGATTTTTTTGCGGCGCTAAAGTAAATTCAATTTGATGATTTGGTAATTTACTCACTTGATATGTTTTATTTTATTGTATTCATGAATCTTCGATTTGGTGATTTGATTATGAAAATATTTTTCTTTCAAAAATTAACTATTTGAATTTCACATTTCACCATTGATCCTTCACAAATGAAAACTTCAAAACAATTCTCCTTGCTCTCCCTGGTCGCCATACAAGCGGAATGAACGACGATGAACCGGTGTGATACCGTATTCAACAATTGCTCTGCGGTGTTCTTCAGTCGGATAACCTTTGTTGTGATCCCATCCATATTGCGGATACTTGTTGTGCAACTTCTTCATGTAATCATCACGATAAGTTTTTGCGAGTACACTTGATGCTGCAATGGAACCATAAATTCCATCCCCTTTCACAAAAGTTTGATGCGGAATTTTTCCATACGATTTAAATTTATTTCCATCTACTAAAATAAATTCCGGTTGTCGTTCCAGTTTAGTCAATGCACGATGCATGGCCAACAGTGATGCCTGCAAAATATTTATTGCGTCAATTTTTTTATGGTCAACAAAAGCAACCGCCCACGACAATGAATTTTCTTCTATGAATTCACGCACTTGGTACCGATTTGCCTCGCTCATTTTTTTTGAATCGTTTAACAACGGATGGTAAAATGCAGGAGGAAGAATGACTGCCGCCGCAAACACCGGCCCGCACAAACAACCTCTGCCCGCTTCATCGCAGCCGGCTTCCAATCTGTTTTTTATGATGTACGATTTCAGCATTTGCTTCACCAAAGTAGTGATGTCAAATTAAATTTCAATAAATAAATTTTAGCACAGATTCACAGATTTTTTTTCACTGAATCTTACTGACAAACCACATCTCAGCTAAATTTCAGTATGATTAAAATGAAAATGATTTCTATGAATATTCAATATCTGATTCTGTGACGATTTTTAATAAAAGCTAACCGCTGTCTTTTAGAAAAATTATTGTCCTGTAGTATTATCAGGTTCGGTTACTTCCAATTCATCAGCAACCATTTCAGGTTCCGGAATTTTGATTGAATAAATTTTCTTATCGGAATTAGGAAGCGAAGTATTAATCATCCAAGGATTAAATAACTTGAGGTATTTATAAGTTGTTCCATGTGAAAGTGCAAAATCTGTCAGGCTTGAAATTGCTGTATCGATGCTGACAGTATGATATTTTAAAGTCGGATATAAATCTGCTGCGTTCACATAAAATCCATAGGCTTGTGGATTTTTCATCACCTCTTTCAAAGCAAGTATTCTGAAAATGTATCGGCTGGTTTCGTTGTTCAGATATAAATCGTAGTAGGAACCTACCTTTTGATTTTTAATGGATTGCGATAATCCGCCCTGCCCCATGTTATAACTTGCTGCTGCGAGAGTCCAATTACCAAATTTTTCTTTTGACTCTTTTAAATATTTACAAGCTGCCTCAGTGGCTTTTTCATAATTTAATCGTTCATCCACATACTCATCAATCTGCAATCCGTAATTTTTTGCAGTTCCTTGCACAAACTGCCAGATTCCGGTTGCCCCGCTTGGCGATACTACATCGTTTTGTAATCCACTTTCAGCAACAGCTAAAAAAATAAAATCATCGGGCAAGCCATTTCGTTTCATAATCGGGCGAATGATTGAACCGATTTGCTTCATCTCCTTTAAAATTAAAATAGTGCGTGAATGCCAGTAAGTATTCACAATCAACTCTCGGTCTAAACGCTCCACCACATCAAAATCAAACAACGGAACCTCTTCTCCAGCAAAGTCAAGACTATCGGGTATTTTAACCGGATATGTTTTGTTATCAAATGGGGATAGCATATTACTATAGCGATAATTTATTGGTCGGCCCATGCTGTCAATCTTCTTGGCGCCAATAAATAATCCGAGCACTAACAGTAGTCCAACGAACCCGGAAACAGATATGAATCTTTTGCGATGCATGCTGAGCAAAGTAACGAAAAAAAAGGCAAACAATTGCAAAGCAAAGGCGCATAATTGGTGTTCAACTTACATCTGATAGATTGCTTTATTTGCAATAATGAAATTCAATTTTTCATTTAACGGAATGATGTGGTTGTTGGCATTAACAGTTTTCACCTGGTTAATAGTTTTTCCAATGCTTCAGCTTGGAATGTTTACTGATGGATTGTTGTATGCATCTATCGCACGGAATTTCTATTTAGGACTGGGAAGCTGGTGGAACATTTACAGTCATGAACCAACAGGAATAATTTTTCATGAACAACCTCCGCTTGTTTTCTGGATGCAATCTTTTTTCTTCTCTCTGTTTGGAGATACCATTTATCCTGAACGGATCTATTCGCTCGTATTGAGTTTGCTTTCAGCTTATACAATTATCAAATTCTGGAAAGAACTTAACCAAGAAATTAAAACCGGGTGGCTGCCTGTTATTTTATGGATGAGTATTTATGCTGTTCGGTTTTCTACAATCAATAATGTAATTGAAAACACTTTGCAGTTTTTCGATTTGGTTTCGGTCTTGTTTTTATTCTGGGCAATCAGAAATAAAAATCCTGTTCTGAATTTATTTCTCGGATTTCTTTTTTTATTTCTTGCCTCGATGTCGAAAGGTATTCAGGGATTGTTTCCGATTGCTGTTCCTGTTTGTTATTGGATTGTATTCAGAAATGTTTCAATCAAAAAATCAATTGCACATGCATTTTTATTAATGGCAGCAATGATTGGGATTTATTTTTTAATGATTCAATCACCCGAAATTCTGGAAAGTTATAAAGCATATTTCGCCAGTCGCTTTCCAGGATTTCCGAACACTCCACATGCAAATACTGCTAACCGTTTTTATTTATTTTTAAAATTGCTGATAGAATTGTTACCTCCGATAATTTTATGCATTCCTGTTTTCCTTTTCATAAAATGGAAACTCAGAATTAGTATTCCGGTTTCAATCGAACAAAAAAGAATTTCGTTTTTCTTTTTATTAATCGGATTATGCGCTTCACTCCCATTGATGATTTCTTATGAGCAACGATTTTTTTATCTCACTACTTCAATGCCGTACTTTGTTTTGGCACTTTCAGTTTTAATTGAAAAATATTTTCGACAATTATCCAATTACTTTCAAAGTAATATTCAACAGATTAAAAAAATCAGTTTCATTTTATTGATTGGACTGTTTTCAGGAATCATTGCAACATTATTTTTCGCAGGAAAAATTACACGCGATAAAGAAATGCTTTCTGATGTTTTTATAATCGGAAATAAAATAAATAGTGAAAGCGTGATTGATATTTCTACAAATGGTTGGAACAACTGGTCTGCTCACATGTACTTCAGAAGATATTTTAACATTGAATTTGTTGCCGGAACCAGTGGCCATCATTTTTATTTACATCCGAAAAAAGAAGGAGAATTCAATACACCATATTATCAAAAAGTGAATTGGGAAACGGAATATTATGATGTGTATGAAAAAAATAATTACTAATAATCGTCTTTATAAAGAAACGGACATTTATAACTGTTTATGGTAAATGAAAAACCAAGGCCGAAGAAAAAATAATTATCTTTTTTTAAATCGCCCCGGTACTTGTTAGTGGCACCAACCGGTTGACCTCCTAATTCCAATGAACGATCAGAAAGATTAACTGTCAATGGTCCCGATTCATTTTGCAAAATCAGTTTATCGGGATACACAGTTGACACATCATCTAAGTAATCAGAAAAAGTTTTTCGAACAGCTCCTTCACCAAATAAGCTTAAATTTTTTGACACCTTCCATTTAAACCCACCACCAATAACCCAAAAAGGTTTGGTGAGTTTGTACGGGTCATTTGCACTGTATTCAGGATAACCCTGACCTTCAGTTCCAACTGGCTGTAAGTGGAAAACTGTATTTCCGTACTTTGTTTTAGGGTCAAATCCGAATAACCCAAAGCCCAGTAAAAAATAAGGGGAGTACTTCATTTTCGGATTGCGCGAAGAGTAACTCATAAAATTAAATTCGCCTTGAATTTCCGCTTCCCAAACAGATGAATAAAAACTTAAATTCCGGCGTTGCTCAAAATAAAAATTCGATGCTGAATCCATACCTTTCACTCCACCATAAGTAAATGAAAGTTTTGCAGCTAAGCGTGAATCAAAATTATATCGGGTGTAAACACCAGCTGCAGGTTGAGTGTATTTAAAACTGGTATTTGTATTTAAATCGCCAAAATAAGTGCTGCCACCTACCCATGTACCAAACTCATATCGTTGAGCAAGGGACAAGGACGGAATCAGACAAAGTCCGAAAAGTGCTTTTAAAAGAAACCTGAATTGCAAAAAATTTAAATTTTCTTGTAGAAGTGTTCAATAACGAAATTGTTTAACGAATATTTTCTGAAGAGGTTCAGTACAAATATAGCTTTCTTTTTTTTGGTCATTTGGTTTTTTTAAACAATGGGCTCCTTACAGATGAAAACCTTTTGTAAAAATGATTTTTGTTTGCCAGGTGCAGCCAATTTTATTTGTCCGATTCACCTACATTAGCATTCCTAAAAAAACAAAATCCCGTTTTATGTATTTTAAATACACTCCCATTTTTTTACTTCTTTTTATTTTCAGTTTTTCATTCGCATCTCAACCCATTCGTTTTGATGGAACATCGCAACTGATTTCTTTCAATCAAACAGAACAACCACCAATTGAAAATCTGTCAATGATATTGAAAGAATCCGGCTTACCTGAAAATTACTCCCTCATCTTAATCGGCAAGGAAAATGATTTGTTAGGAATGATGCATTTACGATATCAGGAAACTTATAAAGGAAATCAGATTGAAGGATGCAGCTGGGTGGTTCATACACTCAACGGAAAAATTCAAAGTATGAATGGAGTTTTGCACAATAAACTTCCGGTTAATTCATCAATTATTATCTCAGCTTCTTCAGCTTACTCAACAGCCTTTCAATTTGTAATTAATGCTTTGAATGAAACACAAAGAAATTCAACACCACTTATAAATATTTCTTCCGTTACCCCTGAATTATTCTGGACTTCAGAAAATAATGAGTTGCAAAATTTCAGATTGTGTTATCGGTTTGATATTTTTTTAAGAGATGCACAAGCCAGAAAATATGTTTTTATTGATGTGGAAACCGGAAAAATTTTTAACTCTCACGAGCGCATTCAACATACCAGCACAACAGGTACCGCCATTACTGCTTACAGTGGTACTCAATCAATAACTACTGATTCAAATGCTGGTTCCTTTCGGTTACGCGAAACCGGAAGAGGCAATGGAGTTGAAACTTATAACATGAACAACGGAACGAATTATGGAGCGGCAACTGATTTTAATGACGCTGATAATACCTGGAACAATGTGAATGCTGCAAAAGATCAATACGCTACTGATGCACATTGGGGAACCGAAAAAACTTATGATTATTAATTTTTAACTTATGGAAGAAACAGCGTTGACAATGCAGGATTGAAATTAAAAAGCTATGTGCATACTTCGCTTGTTGGAATGGGATACGGAAACAATGTAAATGCTTTTTGGGATGGAACAGCAATGACTTATGGTGATGGCAGTTCAACCATAAATCCGCTGACTACTCTTGATATAACAGGTCATGAAATTTCTCATGGAGTTACAGAACATACTTCCAATTTAAATTATTCAAATGAAAGTGGAGCAATGAATGAAGCGTTCAGTGATTGCATGGGAACCGCCATTGAATTTTACGGCAAACCCGCAACTGCTAATTGGTTAATCGGAAATGAAATAGGCGCAACTTTCCGAAGCATGAGTAATCCGAATGCTTATAGTCAGCCCGATACTTATCTTGGAACCAATTGGTATTCCGGTTCAGCCGATAATGGTGGTGTGCATACCAACAGCGGTGTAATGAATTACTGGTTTTATCTTTTATCGCAAGGTGGCAGCGGAACAAATGACAATGGAAATTCTTTTACCGTTTCAGCACAAGGCTTGGCAAAAGCCGCAGCAATTACTTATCGCATGAATGCAGTTTATCTGACTTCAACTTCACAATATGCTGATGCAAGAACTTATTCAATTCAGGCAGCCATTGATTTGTATGGTGCTTGTTCAAATGAAGTTATTGCAACAACCAATGCATGGTATGCAGTTGGAGTAGGTGCAGCATTTGTTTCTGTTCCTGTAGTTGCCAATTTTTCAGCTAATTCAACAAGTTCATGCACTGTTCCATTCACTGTTCAATTTACAAATACTTCTACAGGTGGCGGTTCATACAGCTGGAATTTTGGTGATGGTGGATCAAGTACTGCTTCCAATCCATCACACACTTATTCTTCATTTGGAAATTACACTGTTGTACTCGTAAACAACGGAGGCACTTGTGGTTCAAATACAAATACACAAACCAATTTAATTTTATTGCAACCATCAACGGCACCAAATGCCACAAACCAATCAAGCTGCGGTGCTTCAAGTTTTACTTTGAATGCAGCCGGCAACGGAACTTTGAATTGGTATAATGCATCAACAGGCGGTATATTTTTAGGAACAGGACCAGCATATAACACAGGTGTTATCAGTACCACAACTAATTATTATGTTGAATCAAACACAACTCCATCTCCTGTTTTCGGAGGCATTCCAAATAACACCATTGGTACCGGTGGCTATTTTTCGAACAGCAGCGACCGATACCTGATTTTTACTTGTACTTCACCAGTTACTTTAGTTTCTGTTGTGGTTTATGCGCAAGGCGCAGGTAACCGAACAGTTCAGTTAAGAAATTCTTCCAATACTGTTTTGCAATCAATCGTTGCAAATCTTGTTGATGGTGTAAATACAGTTACGCTTAATTTCAATTTACCTGTTGCCAATGATTTAATTCTTGGCATTGGTGGCACTTCCAATTTGTATCGTAATCAATCAGGTGCTGTTTATCCTTACAACATTGGTTCATCTGTTTCAATTACCAATTCTAATTCAGGAACTCCGGGATATTATTATTATTTCTACAACTGGAAAATTCAAGAGCCGGGATGCATCAGCAATCGCACTATGGTTACTGCTGCAATAACTCCAGCACCCTCTTCTGTAATTACAGCCGGCGGACCCACTACTTTTTGCCAGGGCTTAAATGTGGCGCTCACCAATTCAGTTGCCGGTATGAATTATCAATGGAAAAAAAATGCGGTGAATATTAATGGGGCAACAAATGGTTTATATTCCGCCAACGCTACAGGATCTTTTACATGCACCGCCACAAATGGATGCGGTACTGCTACATCAAACAGTATTTCAGTTATTAAAAACCCACTGCCAACTGCAACTGAAACACTCACAGGCAGCAACCCGTTTTGTAAAAACACCACAGTATTATTAACAGCAAACAGCGGTGCAAACCTTGCTTATCAATGGGTGAAAAATAATTTAGCCATTTCAGGCGCAACCAATATAACCTATACAGTTACCACGCAAGGAAATTATAAAGTGCAGGTAACAAAAACCACAACCGGCTGCTCCAAACTATCTGCGAATCTGGGATTAGCAACTATCATTTGCCGGTATGAAAATGATATTGCCACCAATGATATATCTGCTTATCCAAACCCTTTTAATCAATCTTTCACAATTGATTTTGGAAATCTGAATCCTGATTATTTTGAATTGATTGATGTAACCGGTCGCATTTTAGAAACAAAATCTGTTTCTGATTTATCAGAGATTGAAGCCGGCGAAAATTTGCCATCAGGTTTTTATGTGGCAAGAATATGGAAGGATGGAAATATTGTTTCAAATATTAAATTAGTGAAGACAGAATAAAATATTGTTTAATTAAAATTATTTTTCACAATGCCCTTCCTGTTTTTAAGCGAGGGCATTGTTCTTTTAAAATTAAAGTTGATTGTTATTTTGCAACAGTAAATTTTACATTCATGAAAATTCATTTGCCTTCAGCCGGAACACTGAATGATTATTATAAAAGCTACCTGAAGTACATTACTGAAGATTGTTTACTGGAATCAATTGTTCAACAAAAGGAAATTACTACCGCCTTTTTAAAAAATATTTCTGCTGATAAAGAATCATTCAGATATGCCGATGGTAAATGGATGTTGAAAGAAGTGGTTGGTCATTTATGTGATACTGAAAGAATATTAAGTTATCGTGCCTTGCGTTTTTCAAGAAACGATGCCACCGCTTTATCGGGCTTTGATGAAAATATTTTTGTTCCGAATTCCAATCATGCGCAACTGAGTTTAAGAGAAATTGCCGAGGAGAAAACGGCAATCACAACTTCAACCATCATGCTTTTCAAAAACATGAATGAGGAAATGATCAACAGAACCGGAACCGCAAATAATACTATCGTTAGTGTTCGCGCCATTTTATTTTTTATAGTTGCGCATGAACGGCATCACCTGAAAATGATTGCTGAAAAATACCTTTGAGCTTAATGAGCAAGTAAGATGTACACTGATTTATCGGATGGCTGAGTAATTTTCACTTTAATACCCGAAAATTTTTATTACTTTTCGTGGGTAAACTATCATGAAATGAATACTTTTTACAAAAGAATAATATTGTCTTTTTTCTGTATGACAATGTTGTGTTTAACAGAATCATTTGCACAGCAAACCATTCAGATTTATCAGGAAGATTTTAACAGTGGTTCTGCAAATTTTTTATTGAATTCAGGTGGCCCATCTGCCAACGCAGGACCCAACCAATGGATTATAAATAACAGCTTCAACGGTAATGGAACTTACCCGAATACTCCAGATGAAACTCAGGTTGTGAGTGGAACAATTGCAGGCGCTCCTATAAGTCCATACCTTCACATTCATGATATAGCTGTAGCACCTGCAACTTCAAATGCAAATTACAACCCAGCAGTGGTTGCCGACAATTTTGCCCAGATAAATGAAGACATGTGTACAGTGGGATTGGAAAATACCATTCTTACTTTTTTTTATATTGGTGAAGGAAATGCAAGTGACTATTGCGAATTGTATTACAGCATAAACAGTGGTGGCAGCTGGACCCAGGTTGGTATGAGCCAGTATAATAACCAGAGCTTGTGGAAGTATGAGATTGTATCTGACCCAGCTTTCGACAATCAGGCAACACTTCGGTTTGGCTGGAGATGGAAAAACATGGGTGTAGGTGCAGCTGATATTTCAATTGGAATTGAAGATATAATTGTGGTGAGCACTTATGATAATATAAATAATCCGGTAAGCATTAACATTACTGCAGTTGCTCCGAATCCGGTTTGTGCCGGAAGTTTTCTTTCCATTTTTTATTCATTGAGCCACGCGCTGTGCGATGGCACTTACCAAATTCAGATGTCGAATTTTGCAGGAACCTTTCTTGGAAATAATCTGGGTGTGTTTACAATCGCTTCGGGCACTGTTTCAGGTGGCATCGGAGGCATGATTCCAAGTTCAACTCCGGCAGGCACCTGTTATAAAATCAGAATTGACCGGATAGCGCCGCCACCCGCCATTACCGGCGTAGCCAGTATTTGTTTTGAGGTAATACTTTGCCCGAATACTATTACCACCCTTCAACCTGTTGTTACATTCGGGCCCGATACTTTGTGTGCAGGCAGTGTAATTGATGTTCCGTTTTATTCAACCGGAACCTTTCAGGCAAATAATAATTATGTGGCTCAGCTTTCAGATGCCAATGGTAGCTTTACATCGCCCACAGTTTTAGGAACTTTTCCGAGTGGTGCTGCTTATGATCCAATGGCGGGATCACCTCCCGGAAATGTTTCGGGGTTAGTGCCGATTACTACTCCTGTTGGTTGCAATTATTACATCAGAGTAGTTTCAACAAACCCCAATGTTATTCCTCCACCACAAAATTATTTCGGTCCGTTTTGTATAAAACATTGTGACAATACTACCAATAACATGCAGGATATTCCAGTATGCATTACTCTGACACAGGGAGTTGATACAACTATTTCATATGCCATAAATACATTTACAAACAGCACTACTTATGGTCCCGGAAATGTTTTTTCAGTTCAGGTTTTAAGCTCACAAACTTATGCTGTTTTAAACACCGGATCTTTTGGTTCGGTGGCCTCCACAACTTCAGGTACATTAACACTTTCAATACCAGGATTAAATCAGGTAATTTCATTACTTGGCGCGCCCGGCACCGGTATGTATTACATCAGGTTAGTGGCCAGCAATCCAATTCCAGCATGGGATAGTTTAGGTTCGTTGGTTCGCCTTATAATTGGTTCGCCTGATTCTTTATCGCCATTGATTTATCCTGATGACACTTTGATTTGCCCTGGAGATATCCTTGCAATTACCATCGGTAATTACAATCCGAACAGCCAGTATCAATGGCATTCTCCAATATTGAGTAATGGCAATCCATTCTTTTGGTCTTATAATCCTTTATTGATACAGTTTAATAATAATACTCCTGTTGGAACTTATTGGTTTACCTGTCAGGAACTGAATAACGGATGCTGGGGACCATTATCTGATACTGTTTTTATTCATGTGCTTCATACACCCAATGTCGTCATAACGGCACCTACTCCGGTCTGTCAGGGTGATACGATTTACATGCATGTACCTTTTCAAACAGCAACTTACTATTCGTGGAGCGCCACCTGGGGAACTATTACAGATACTTCAAACAATGAATTGTATATGGTGTTTGATTCAGTAGGCGCTGTGCAGATTCAAATTTTTGCTTTGAACCAATGTGGTCAGGCCAATGGTGTAAAAAATATTACTGTTCAGGCGCGGCCATCGGTTGTTGCATCAAATGATACAACTGTTTGTTCTGGTCAGCCGGTAACACTTACTGCAACGAGCAATGTAAATTCTTATAAATGGACCGATACTTCAAATGTACAATTAGGTGTAACTCCCAATTTAAGTGTTGCTCCTGACAGTGTAACATCCTACATAATAACTTCAACAAATACCGTTGGATGCAAGGACCGGGATACTGTTACTGTGTTTATAAATCCACTACCGGAAATTGTTTTGAGTATGACCGGAATTTCGTGTCCCGGTGAAAGTGATGGAACAATTTCAAGTCAAATAATTGTTGGCACTGCACCTTTTACCTATGCATGGAGTACCATTCCTGTTCAGTCAACTCCTTCAATCAGTAATCTGGCATTTGGAAGTTATACGGTGATGGTAACTGATGCATATGGTTGTGTGAATACAAAGTCTATTACAGTTATTCAGCCTTCTCCGATCGGATTAAGTTTTGTTGTTGTAAATGCAGATTATGGTATCAGTAATGGATCAGCCACTGTATTTGTTTCAGGCGGAACATCTCCTTATACTTTTGTCTGGAACACAAATCCGTCACAGACCGGTCAAATGATTTCGAATCTTTCACCCGGAACCTATCAGGTTACAGTAACCGATGCTAATGGATGCACGGGAGTTGGAGAAGTAATTATAATAAACAGCGGCAGTGATTTATGGATACCAAATGTTTTTTCACCAAACGGTGATGGTACCAATGATCAGTTTCTGGTAATCGGACACAACCTTTCTCATTTGTTAATTCGGATTTATAATCGTTGGGGTGAAATGGTATATGAAACAACCAGTATGAAAAAAGGCTGGGATGGAATGTATAAAGGTTTACCATCTTCATTAGGCGTTTATGTTTATTATGTAGAGGCAGAATTTTTTGATGGAACCAGTAAAACAGCGAAAGGAAATGTTACATTGATTCGATAGTCAGATTTTAATAAATCACCTTCATTTTTTAAAAAATTACAATGAAAAAAATTCTTGTTCTTTTAATTTTATCCTTCGCATTTTCAGTGAATGCACAAACCTATTTTGTAAGCCAGATTCCATACAATCCAATGTCATTTGACTCTGGAATAAATGTGGTGAGTTCCATTGATGATGTCTGGAGTGCACCGATTTCTATTGGATTTGATTTTACTTTCTTTGGCCAGTCTTACAACCAACTTCTTCTTGGAACAAACAGTATTGTAACATTTGATATATCTCAATCAAGTGGTTATTGCAATTGGGTAATAACAGATAGTATTCCTTCTTTTGGAGTACAGATGCCAAATAGTTTTATTGGGTTTCCATATCAGGATGTTAATCCGGCAATGGGTGGAACTATACATCATCAGGTATATGGGATTCCTCCAAGCAGAAAATTTGTTTTGTCATTTGATTCTGTACCTTATTTCAGTTGTACCAATTTGTTTTACTCAGGACAATTGATTTTATATGAAGGAAGCAATAACATTGAAGTAAATATTCATCATCAGGATTTGTGTGCGAGTTGGAACGGAGGAGCTGCAATACTTGGCATTCAGGACTTAAATGCGAATCAGGCATTTTGGGCTTCCAATTATAACTATCCTGTTCAGTGGACTGCGAATAATGAATCATGGCTGCTAAGTCCGGATAGTATATACTCCCCGGTATCAAATCAAAACAGAATCAGCGGGCAAGTATTTGCCGATTTGGATTTTGATTGTACTTATAGTGGAACAGATTATCCGCTAATGAATAAGCCGGTTATAATTACTGATACCGTTTCCGGAATTCAACAATATATGTTTACTGATATGCAAGGTTATTACAGCAAGTATGTTGACGCCGGCACTTATTCATGGACTACCAATAATGTTGCGAATCAAAACTACTCCACCAATTGTCCGGTAAGCGGAAATTATGTATATACTTTTTCAGGGTTTAATGATAGTACCGATAACAATATGATTGCTGATACGATTGTAGATTATTGCAGCGACCTTACAACATCCATTTGGGTTTATGGCGAACCGGATTCAAGCTTTTGGTGGGGAGCAGATCCGCTTGGCGTTTGTGATACCGGATTTGTTCAGTTGCATGTTTCAAACAATGGCACCATGAATGATAACGCACTAGTTACTCTTACTTTAAATGATTCAACCTCAATTTTATTTTCTCCAATTATTTATACTTCGATTGGTAATAATCAATACACATTTGATTTTGGAAATTTAGCTGCAGGAACTGATTCAACTGTGGTGATTATGATTAAAGCCGGTTGCGATACCATTGGAACCCCTTATTGTTTTTCTTCCTCTGTGGCAGGTGGAGTATTTGATTGTTGGCTATTTAATAATACCGATAATTTATGTGTGCAAATTGGTGTTCCGTTTGACCCGAATTCAATAATGATTTCATCTTCGCTACACCCGCAAAACGGACTTGTGAATTATTTGCAAACTCAACCTACTGATGATTTTACTTACACCATTTGTTTTCAAAACACAGGATCAGCAGTTGCACACGATGTAAGAATTGAAACAATCATTGACTCACATTTTAACATCAACTCCATTACGCCCGGTTCAGCAAGCGCTTATTATAGTTGGTTAGTAATAGGAAACAAATTGATTTTACAGTTTAATGGAATTGAATTGGCCGATAGTAATTCCAATGAACCTGCCAGTCATGGATTTGTGCGATTTAAAATTCAACAAGCAGGCAGCAACCTTTATGGCACCCTCATTCCTGAAATGGCTAATATTTATTTTGATTACCTGTCGCCTGTGGCAACTAATAATTCAGTTGTAGAATTGTATCAGGACTTATCAATAATTAATGTAGCACCTGTTTTTGTTTCGAATTTAATTTTTCCTAACCCAGCTAAAAACAGTTTTAATTTAAACTGTACTGAACAAACTCATTATTTAATTCAGGATTTAACAGGAAGAACCATATCCAAGGGAATAATTTCTAATCCAACTGAGTTGAATTGCAGCGAATGGGCATTGGGACTTTACTTTGTTACGCTTGAAAACACTGAAGGTAAACAAGTGAAAAAATTAGTAAAAGAATAATTTTCGGATTAAATAAAACACCAATCCCCGGTTTCTGTTTTCAGATTCCGGGGATTTTTTATAATTGACTTGTTCTGAAAATATTTTCGGTGCTGCAATCTTTACAACACCCTTTTAATTAAATGATCATTATCTGATTTTAAAAATAGACTTCTTCGGAAAATAACGATAAGAATGAATTTCGCGGATATTCCCCTATCCTTTTCGGAGAGGGGTTAGGTGGAACATCACGGACCTCAATCGGGTGGTTAGGATTTATAATCGAATAATTTTACGAAGAAGTCTGATACTGAAACACCATATTACAGTCTTATTTATTCTTCATTTGGATATTCAACCGAATAAATTTTTCTTTGCACTCCTTCAAAAAAAATGAAGATTTATTGACATGGCAATGATTCAGATTATCAGAAATAAATTAGGACCCGCTATTGTAATTATTATTGGCCTCAGTTTAGGTCTTTTTGTATTGCAAACTGCCTTGGATTCAAATACCGGATTGCTTAGCGGAAAAGGTGACAGCGTTGGTTCGATAGACGGTAAAAAAATAAATGTCAGAGAATTTCAAGCGAAAGTTGACACCTCTGTTGAGGCGTACAAATTAAACAGCAACAGTAAAAATCTCGAAGACAATACACTTTATTCTCTGCGCGATCAAACATGGAATCAAATGATTAATGATTATTTGAATCACCGCGAATTTGATGCGCTAGGAATAACACTTCCAAAAGATCAATTACAGGATTTATTTTTTGGCGCTGACCCGTATCCGGAATTAAAAAAATCTTTCACCAATCCGAACACCGGCCAATTTGATCCGATGGCAGTAAAAAATTATTTAGATAATTTAGATAAAAGTGTTCAAGGCGAAGATGTGGTTGAAAAACAAACCCGTTGGGCGAGTTTTCAAAAATTTGTACTCAATGATGTGATCACCAATAAATATAAAGCGTTGTTAAAAAATGCTGTGTATGCACCTAAGTGGCAGGCCGAAATGGAGTACAACGATAAAGAAACAAAGTATACCATTCAATATGTAAAAATTCCTTTTTCTGAAGTCGCAGATACAGCAGTAAAAGTAACCGACGCCGATATTCAGAACTATATTAATAAACACAAAGAGCAATATAAACAAGATGAAACTCGGAAGGTTGAATATGTTATTTTTTCTGTTAAACCATCGTCAGAAGATTCAGCCAAAGCATTTAAGTATGTAAATGATTCATACTTACATTTTACTGCATCAGCAAATGATACTGATTATTTCCGCAGATATGGCGATCGTGCATATGATAAAATGTTTTACAATCCTGCAAATTTAGGTAGCAAGTTGTTGCAAG
>JAHEZG010000401.1 GCA_023251195.1 Chitinophagaceae bacterium
GCTTTATGACCCAATCGTTGCTTTGCCCGCTCAATGGCAGTTGGAGAAATATCAAGCACCGAAATATTTTCAAACCCTTCAGCAAGCAGGAAGTAAACCAATTTACTGTCGCCACCACCAATGTCAATGATGCTTGCAGTTTTATGTAAATTAAAACTATGCACAAAGTCTAAAGATGTTTTTGGTAACTCTTGTGTCCAGCTTACTTCATGGTTTTGTTTAGTCGAATAAACTTTTTCCCAATGTTCTTTTCTTGATTCCATTTTTTTATTGAGTTGGTGGTTTGTATTCGATGCTGAAATACTTTGCGTATTCCTCTATTGGTTGCAATCCAATTTTTGCTCTGCGAGTATTTACATTCTTTTCATCTTCGATGGGATAAAATTTCCAATCGCCATTGCCATCACTTACCACCTGTGAACCATAAATCTGGTTTACACCACGGCGCATTAATATTCTGTCCTGCATCATTGCCAAATCAAGTGCGCTTGATTCGCCTTCGTCAACGGATTGCTGTAACTGTGGAAAATATTTTTCTTGTATGGCGCTGTCAGCATGTTGAATGACAAGAAACAAAACCTGATTGTAATTACCAATCAAACTTTTCCCCATCCAACCATATTTTGCAATCAAAGATTTTATCTGCACCTGATTGCTACTGTCAATGTAACCGGCGAATGCAGCGGAGTCACCACTCTTTCTTGTTTTCTGGTCGCGCTCATATATTGCTTTCAGTTCTTTTTTGATTGCAGGTAAGTCCAAATTATTTTTAACAGGTAGTGATGGTGTAACAGTTTTGGTATAATAGATTGCCGTGTAAGTGAAAGTTGTTTTTGCCGAAAGCAAAACAAAGTATTTATCGAAACTGAAAGTGGTGTCGAAATCATTTACGGGTCTTCCGACTGGTGTTTCCTGATAACCATTACCAAAATCATTCATGCAACTTCCCTGCAAGTAGTAATGATAGATTGAACAGAGTTTTTGAGCGAGATTTAATTCTTTATCCTTCTTGAGATACCACGCCATTTTTTTTTCGTCGGGCGAAATGTTTGCGTGTGAGTTGCCGCAGAGTGCTACGACTTTCCAATTCGGATGCAAGTCAATTTGTTTTTTGATGTTGAGATACATCAAACTGTCTCGGTCGTATTTTTTTTCTTCCTCAGTATTTATGTCGTAGAAAAAAAGTTGTATGCGCGAATTGTTTTTCAAATGTGAAATGATGCTTGCCCATGCAAACGATTCGCGACCGTCGGCATAAGGTAAATTGCTGAAGAAATTACTTTGATAAATGCTGCTGTCGGTGCGCGCTGAAATAAAATTGGTCATTTGCGACGAAGGAATTTCCAACCCCACAGAAACAGTATCGCCCTTACTTGCAAGCAAATTCGCTAACCCGATTATAAACGGAGCACTTTCATTAGTGCCATGCATTTCCCCAAACATAAAAACCTGAAACGGGGTAAGCAGATGATAAACCGAATCGCTCAATTGCTCCGCATCATCCATTCTTACAGCATTTGCTTTTAAATAAGCAACATTGCTTTGCGCATTAACTTCGAAAAGAGAGAGGGAAAAGAAAAAAAAGAAATACTTCACCATTGCTTCACAAAATAATTATTCAAAAAGAAAAAGGGGAGGAAAATGTCTGAACCGCTGATGGGCGTGATTGAATGATTGGTGTGATTTTGTTTTCTGTGCGCGCAAAAAGATTTGTCAACTTGTTTGTGTTTTGCTCTGAGGTAATCAGCGAATAATGCTAAATGACACCTCTGCGTGGAATGAATTTTTTAATTCATTTTCAAAAATTTCCTTCTTAGTAATTCTCCTTTTTTATTTTTTAATTCGAACCAATACATATCCTCCGGGAAATTTTTCAAGTCGAACTGAAAAGCATTTTGACCGGAAATATTTTGGGTGAAAATCAATTTACCAAGTGCGGAATAAATATTCATTTGAACGAAATTATTTTTTTCGTTGAAGCGGATATTAAAAACACCAGAGGATGGGTTGGGGAAAATGTTTATGGAGCTTGACCCATCATTTACTGTTTGGATCGCATTGGAAAAATCCAACTCTACATCGTCCACTAAAAGGATTCCTCCTTCTAAGGCAGTATCAGGATTGGATGAAAAAAATGCAACGACTATGGAATCAGGAGCAACCAATGAATCCCAATCAGCAATACTCAATTCAAAGAGTGTATAGGATGAAGCAGGTGGCAGTTTCAAAATTCCAAGACCAATGGTATCGGGCTGATTTAATCCGCTGTTCCATTTTTTGTTTATGGCAATTACATAAGCAGAATCGCCAGAAGTGATGGTAGAGAATTTATAATATCCTCTGACTTTTTTTGTTTTTGAACCGACAGGCTCTCCGCCGGTAATGGGTAGAATAGTATAGTCGGGAAAGGTCTGCGTTTTTGCATGACCGCACACTAAACCTCCGGCTCTTTGTGTTCCGAAAATATTTTGTGATTTGATTTGCACGGCAAAACTCCCTGCATGTGCGCCGACAGATTTTGTTATGCCTGCTGAATTAAATTCTGTTACAGGATTTGTAGATGACCAATCGGATGGCTGGTGCCAATCGAAAGGTGGTGGATTGCCTGATGAATCCCATTGCTCGAAACCCGGATTTGGTAAGGAGGTTTGAGCAAATGATTTTACAGCAGAACCGAAAAAGAAAAACAGCGAGAGATAGAATAAGCGTGTAATTGTTTTCATGGAAAATGTTTTAGTGCACGAAAGTTATAACAAGAAAATAACTATCGAAGTTAAATCCTCACTGATTCTGTAATAAGATTAATAAGAAATTACTGTGTGAACTTTAATGTATGTTTTGTGAAAATGTATTTTAGCGGGCGAAATGAAATTACAATTAGAAAGAGTGGGAACAGCTGGAATGGTGCTGACTGCATTGTTGTCGCCCTGTTGTTTTCCGTTGTTTGGGTTTTTATTTACTGCTTTGGGGTTCGGAAGTGTTGAACTTTTTGGCGGATGGACGATGTGGATTTTTCAAGCGATGGTTTTAGTTTCTCTTTTCGGT
>JAHEZG010000084.1 GCA_023251195.1 Chitinophagaceae bacterium
AGCATTTCTCCTTCTGAATTTATAACCTGTTCAGGTGCTTTTTCATAAAGCGCCAGTTCTTTAATTAATGAAATCATTGCAGAAACATCAGAAGCAATGGCAGGTCGAATTGATATCATACAATAAAATTTTCGGGCAAAATAAGCGATTAAAATATCTGTGTCGCATCAACGGTCAACTAAAAAATTGGAATGTATATTTGTCGGCTAACCGAAACCTACTGATGAACAATTACCGAAAATTAATAACCTTAGACGAATTCATATTTCAGAGAGAAAAAGATTTTGCATACTCTTCAGGCGAACTTTCAGGATTGCTTCGCGACATTGCTCTTGCTTCAAAAATTGTAAACCGTGAAGTGAATAAAGCAGGTTTGGTAACAGAAATTTTGGGTAGTGCCGGAACTCATAATTCTACTGGTGACGATCAGAAAAAATTAGATGTATTTGCCAACGACCAGTTTCTTTCAGCATTAAAAGTAAGTGGTGAGTGTTGCGGAATTGCTTCTGAAGAAAGCGAAGATTATATTCCTTTCACTGAACATCAGAATGCAAAGTATGTGGTGAATCTTGACCCGTTAGATGGTAGCAGCAACATTGATGTGAATGTTTCTATCGGAACTATTTTTTCCATTTTCCGTCGCGTTAGTTTATCAGGTCCATGTGTGGCTGAAGATTTTTTACAGAAAGGAACTCAGCAGGTAGCAGCAGGATATGTAATTTATGGTTCATCAACCATGATGGTATTTACAACAGGGAATGGAGTGAATGGTTTTACTCTTGATCCTTCAGTTGGCGAATTCTTTTTATCGCACCCTGATATCCGCATTCCCGGAAACGGAAAAGTTTATTCAGTGAATCAAGGCAATTACATCAATTTTCCTGAGCCGATTCGCAGATACATTGATTGGTGTACTACTGAAGATAAACCAACTGGCCGCCCATATTCTTTCCGTTACATCGGTTCAATGGTTGCCGACTTTCATCGCAACATGATTCAAGGAGGAATTTATATGTATCCACCTGTTGCTCCTTCTAACAAAGGGAAACTTCGTTTGTTGTTTGAATGTAATCCGCTTGCATTCATTGCTGAACAAGCTGGTGGTAAAGCATCGAACGGAGAAATTCCAGTAATGGAAATCGAACCGATTGAATTACATCAGCGCTTACCTGTTTATATCGGCTCAGCTGAGATGGTTGATAAAGCGGAAGAAATGCTTCGCAAGTCGCGTATGGTGGAGAAGGTCTAACTTAATTTGCCTTTACCCACTTTACTATTTTTTCATTCCATTCACTTTTTACAATAATAAAATAAATTCCTGCTGCTATGGTATTTGCATGAATGGAATATTTTCCTGCATATCGGTCAACAACAATTTCGGAAGTAAATAATTCTCTTCCTGTTTCATCAATAATTGAAATTGATTTCGGAATAAAATCAACACTGAAAAATAAATTTATATCAGAAGAAGAAGGGTTTGGAAAAATAGAAAGAGATCCATCTTCAAAACCCGGAACTCGCACCACTGTATTATCAAAAGAAATTAAATGTAAATCGGGATCAAATGCAACTGAGTCAACTATAAATGGAAGATCAACTTTAAATAGCTGACCATTAAAATCATTGTCGAATCTAACAATGGTATCATAACCTTCTCCTATAAATTGAATTGGAACAGGCATTGCAAAAAAAGCAACATACTGTGGATCACTTTCAGGAATACTTGTTTCCTGTTCAACATATACTGAAACTGATTTCTGATTGTTTTGAACCCATTGTAAATGATAGCTGGGATATCCGGCATTGTAATACCATTGTTCAAAAAAAGCTGTCAAATTCTGACCGCTTTGAATTTGAAAATGATGAATTAAATCATCGGCCTTGCTAAAATTATAAGTTAAATTAGAATCGTTTTGATAATTTTTTATGGCGGCAAAAAAATCTGTATCGCCTAATTTCCATCTTAACATGTGAAGCAGGTAAGCTCCTTTGGCATAAGTTAAGCGATAATCAAATACACGCACATTCCAACTGGTATCCCAAACCCAAACAGATTGTGGCATAGCGTTTTTAATAAGATCAAGATTATTTTGCTTCCATTGTTGAAATTGGTCAGGATAAAATTTTTCATAGCATAAACCAGTACAATAAGTGGCAAACCCTTCATTAAGCCAGATATCCCTCCATGTTCCGCAAGTTAATTTATCACCAAACCATTGATGGGCGAGTTCGTGGGCAAGCAACGAAAAATTCATGCTTCCAACAAAGCTCATTGTTTGATGTTCCATCCCACCACCTTTTGTCCATTGTGCATGACCATATTTTTCTTTCATGAATGGATAGTCGCCAAAAGTTTCGGAATAAAATTTCAGCACAGGAATTAAATTTTTCGAATATTTTTTCGCTGTATCCAGGTATTCAGGAAATACATAATTTAAAATAATAAGCGAATCAGTTTGAGAGAAGTGAACGGTATCTTCATAAACAGAATAGTTAGCCACCGCAACTCCAATAAGATATGGCGCAATAGGATAGGTATGTTTCCAATGAGTAGTGGTCCAACCCGCATTGGAAATTTCTGAAATTAATAAACCATTCGAAGCCGTTTTATATTCTTCAGGATGATGAACGATTACATCAATTGAATCAATTTTATCAGTAAGCGATTGCTTGCATGGCCACCAGTTTCTTGAACTGTAAGGTTCTGATAAATTATATAAACACTTTTGAGTTGTATCATGAATCCCCTTTTCAAAACCACCAAAACCATCACCAACAGGAACACCATGATAATAGATCATTAATGAATCCCTTTCACCGGAATTTATTTGTTGATTTAATTTTATCCAAAACGAATTGCCAATAGGCTGAATAAAATTTAAACCCAATCCATGATACTTTACTGAATCAACTTGAAGTGAGCCATCGAGATCAAAGTAAAGCGTATCAATATTTTGTTTTGCTGTAAATGAAGTTTCAATTGCGCCATCAATATATAAGGTATCGGGATTAAGAGTTAAATCGAATCTGGTATAAAATATATCAATGTTATTGGCTCGTGGATCGGTTGTGAAATTTTGTAATCGAGCATGTAAATTGTTTTCAGATTTATAAAATTCAATTTCTTCTTCCTGATTTAAATTTAGTTGGGCCAATGCAGATTCATTAAACCATAGTGGTGAAAAAACCAGAAGCAGGTAAAATTTTAATTTCAATCGCATTTCAAATACAAATATCCTCTGAAAAAGCATTGGCTCAAACTAATGCTCATAAAAACTATGTACTAAAATGTAGTGGGTATATAAAGTGATAAATTTCTGTATGCAGATTTCACGATTAAATTTGCGCCTCTTAAAAAAGAAATGCCCGGGTGGCGAAATTGGCAGACGCACCATCTTGAGGGGGTGGCGCCAGTAATGGTGTACGAGTTCGAATCTCGTTCCGGGCACTTCATAAATTGGTTTGATTGGGGAGTAACCTGTTATATATTTTTTATAAAGTTTTTTTAATTGGCCCATTAAATTTCAAAAATTTGCAATAACCTTTTTAAAATGGCAGCGTTAAGAAGGGCAAATATTTTAAGCCATGAAAAAAAAATACGCCTTTTTAGCCGTTTTAATTTTGCTGACTTCTGCTTTTTCATCGTTTGCACAAGTAACAAATGAAAAGGAAAACGCCGGCTATCGAAAAGTTTCAAGCGAGGCTCGCGCAGTTGGTGTTTCATCACAAAAGAAAATAAAATCGAAAGTTAATTTAATGAAGGAAGCTGATTTTACGCTTTACTCATTTCCCGGTAAGGGAACAAATTATGTTTCTGTAAATGATGCTATGCCAAATGCACCCGTAAAAGTGATTGCTTACGATGTATCTGGAAAATTGATTTTTATTAAAGAAGTGAACGCAAACCCATATGGTCAATTGGTTGTTTTCATTGATCCGATGATTAGTTTTATTCCAGGAACCGCATTTGTAGCTGCATTATATAATAACCAAGCCTATTACGAAACTATGGTTTTAAATAAATAGAATGCTGATTTCAAATTTTTTAAGCCCATGATTCTGAAATCAGAATTATGGGCTTTTTTATTTTTCTGTCGGATTTTTCTTTTTGATGTGCGAAATTTTAAAAAAATTATTTTTTAAAGTTGAATTATATACTTTTAACGACTGAAATAAAAACTCAAAAACAAAACAATACACATGAAAAGAATTTTTCTTACAGCCATTTCAATAGGGCTTATTTTAAACCTGTCGTCAAAAGCACAAACCTTAATTCCAAATTTTGGATTTGAAGACTGGGAAACAATTGCATCTTATGAAGAACCATTACAGTGGAACACCAGTAATACACCCGGCGCACTGGCTGGTCTTGAAAATGTATTTCCGTCTGGTAATGCCCATTCAGGAACAAAATCAATAAACATTACGACTCAAACCAACGGAACATACAACCTTCCTGGTGCAGCTTGCACAGGAAATATTAATGTTGGGGGATCGGGTGTTTCATTTTCAGGTGGTTTTCCTTGCGGAAACAGAGTTGCGAATTTCAATGGTTTTTATAAATACATGAGCAATGGGCTTGATAGTGCCACTCTAATTACAATTCTGTTTAAAAGAAACGGATCTCAAAGAGATACTATTGCCATGGCATCTAAGACATTTGGAATTTCTGATACTTCGCAGTGGTCATCTTTTGCAATTCCATTTGTATATAATTCATTGGGAGCTCCGGATTCAGCTCTCGTTATTTTGCTTTCGTCTGATAATCTTGCTTCAGCTCAATTAGGCAGCAATTTGTTTGTAGATGATGTGACTTTTTCAGGCCTCGTTGCATCAACAAATAACATTTCAATGCTCCCTGTTTCAGTTTCTGTTTATCCAAATCCTGCTACTGAGGTACTAAACTTTTCAATATCAAATATCAATCTTGCAAAAACTTTAAACATTTTTGATATTCTAGGAAAGAAAATAAAATCGATTGAAATTACTTCTGCGCAAATGGCAGTATCCTCTTCAATGTTTAATAATAGTTTGTATTTTTATCAGATTGCTGATAGAAACAACAATGTTTTATCAACCGGTAAATTCAGTGTGAAGAAATAACTCTTAATTTAAAGAGGATTTAAAACCCTTCCGGTGAACCGGAAGGGTTTTTTTATTTCTGTTTATTCAACTTTGTTTTTTTCTTATCGCGTTCTGAACGGAATAATTCTCCAAGTTTGTTGAAATCCTTTCTGAACGATAGTGAAATACCATAAGTATCACGGTTTCTTTCTTCAATAACATCGTACTGACTTCTGCTGAATGCTTGCGCAGCAAACCTACCATCGGGTGTGATTTTATATTCCAGTGTAAAATCTGATAAATAGGCATTTGATTGTCGGTTTGAAGTGGTGTTGTTGTAATCATAATTTCCACCAACATCAATTGAAACCCGATCGTGGAAAAACGATTTGGTGAGTACTAATTGAAGTGCTCTGCGTTGAGCATTCGGATCCACAGTATTCCCCCCGGTTGAATTTGCAACCGAAGCAAATGAACCATATGAAGCACTGTTAATATTCACTCCGATATTTAATTTGTTTTGCGATGCCCAATAACTGATTTGATTGGCCAGAAACTCACTCACACTTGTAGTAACCCCACTTGATACCAAGCCACCTGTATTGGCATCAGGAGGAAGAAAACGATTGATCATCAGCAATCCGAAAACCTGCTTGTTCAATTCATTTTCATCGGCACGAATTTCTCCAAGTTTCCTAGATGCGAATGAATTGGAACTCGTTGTATTTTTAGGTTCACGAATGTCAAATGCAATATTGGGTGTTAATAGCGAACCGGTTAAATGCATGGAAACATCAACAGGCACTTTCTTTTCAATGTCTTTTTTATCTGCATCAGACAGTTGATCAATTGAAACCAAATCGGCAAATGACACCCGACTGAGTGAATAGATGGCATCAATATCAATTTGCGCCTGATACGGATCACCATTCCACGAAATGGAACTTCCCTTTTCAATAATGAATTTTTTGTTGAAGAAATTTTGCAAAGTGAAATTGTAATCGCCTTTTTCAATCACATAATTTCCATACATGTTAAAGTTACCGTCTAAATCAATTTCCAAACGAACATTGCCATTTCCTGTTCCGGAAATTATATCACCTGCTTTCTGATCAAAAATAATATTGACTTTTGCTAACGGATTTAATGTGAGATCAAAATTTAGTTTCAGTATGCTGCTGCCTTCATCAATTTTACTCTGAACCAGTTTCACAGTATCATTCCGGCTTACAAATCTCACAAATGAATTTCCTGCAACTGAAGCATCATCTGAGATAGGAATTGAAATTTCGGTGCCTTGTTTGGAGGTTAAAGTTGCACTCATATCAAGGGCATCAATACTTCCATTAATCAGCAATGTGCCACCGGCATAAGCAGTTCCGTAAAACGCTGTGTTATCAAATTGATTGGTGTTGAGCAAATGAAAATTCTTTGTGGTTAAATGCAATTTCAATTTAAAATCAGAAAGATATCGATGTGTTATTTCTCCACCAGCTAATGCTGAATTTCCTTTATCATCATAAATAGTAAACTCACCAAGATCAATTTTGTCTTCGTATAATTTTACAGATTCACCACTGAAGCTATACGATGTGCCGAGGTAATTAATTTTTGTAGTGGCTGATGGAATTACCAAGGAGCCTGATAGTTTTGGTTTGTCAGTTGTTCCAACAATAAATACCTGCCCGGCTACTTTGCCTTCAACATTCGAAATATAATCGCCTAAATATTTCCCAAGTATTGGCAATTCACATTTTACAATTTCAATTTTGAAGTTGATTGAATCTGTTTTATTTCCGGGCGCATAAATTCCTTTGGCTTCAATATCATAAATATCATCCTTCACTTTTACATCAATATTCATTTGATCTTTTTTAGGATCATAGTCAACTATTGCAAATACCTTATCAGCGCTATCACCGTTGAACCCAAATTGCAATGCTGTTAAATTCGCACTGTAGCGCGGCTCATCAAAGAGGTTCATAATATTTGCGTAGCCGGTTACTCTTCCTTTCACCTGATAATTATTAAACATAAAGAGGTTATAAAAATCTTCGATTTGCAAATTGTTGAATACAAGTTTTATATCTGAAGTATCACCAACATTCAAATTCTGAACGCTGATAATCTGATCGGCATGAATGAGTTCGGTATTATTAAACTGTAGTGATTTATTTCCGATCAGAATTTCATTTGACGAAGTAAAACTCCATTCCTGCCCGTTCAATAAAAGTGACGAGGGCAAAAAGTTGACATGAATCTTTTCTTCCTGACCAAATGCTTTTGCCACTAAATCAATTTTGTATTTTCCGGATACATCATTTGCCTTTATATTAAAAAGAACTTTGTCGTTTTCTAATGATGCAGAAACAAACGGGTCTAAAATTTTTAAGCTGTCGTTTACCTGTAAAAAATTCGAAGTAAGTGAAAGACTTAACATTCCCTCGTTTGTTTCACCTATTAAAACCAAATCTCTTGAAAATGTTTTTCCATATTTAAGGTAGGGAATCACTCCATCAAAAATTATTTCGTTGGTTTGGTTATTAAATTGTCCGTTGATTGATGTATTGGTTAAGCCTTCAATTCCATTCAGAAAAAAATTGTTGAAATCTTTCATTTCATTTAATCGAATTGCAAAATCAAATTGTTGTGGCGATGGCGATTCGCCAAGATCGGTTGGAAACGAGGGTAAGTATTTTTTTATGGCATCAACAATTGCATCAGGTAATTCGGGCAAATTGAACTGACCAGTAACATCTACTGAAACGATATCAGATCGCAATTCTAATTTTTTTTCATTGCCACCAATTTCCACTACCGAAAAAGAAAGTTTTTTTAATTTGTAGGTGTCAGTTTCGTCACTGATTTCAGTTTGCGTAGCAGTTATTATTCCGGTTCCGGTTAATGGATTCTGACCTTTTAAATTGATGTTCAGATTGGATGAAAAAGTTATTGGTCTTGTAAAAAAACCAAGCTTATCCAATTTTGCATTTTTCACCTCAGCATAAAAATCATAATCAGGAATGCTATCCTGCAAATCAACCTTTCCTTGAAAATCAAAATAAATATTTGGATCTTCAATTAATAATTTACCGTTAAATATTTTTGAATCCAGAACTCCATTCACTGAAATATTGTGATAAGCATAGCCTAATACTTCAAATTTATCAATGTGCGAAACCAGGTTGGTATTTAAATCTTCGAGCTTAAATCCGGCGCCTGAAATTTTTGTTGTAAAACTGATTTTGCCTAATGTACTATCGAGATTAAATATTTTTCCTAAGTCGAAATTAGAAGAAGCAACTGAACCGCTGTAAGTCGGAATTCCTTTGTTCAGTTTCATATTCAAATCGGTTTGCACCATGCCTGCGTCCGTATTGATTAGCATGTTTCCAACAAAATCATTTATGAAACCGGTAACATTTCCTTTCAGCGAAATTGTACCTGCGCGATTTAATTCTTCAGGTAGAATTATATCAGGATATATAATTTTTAAATCATTGGCTGATGAAATACCTTCCTCCAATTGCAAATCGAAAAACATTCCATCTACGGATGGCAATCCTTGAATGGTTCCTTTTCCTTTTATTTTTGTTTGGTTCGCAGCTTTCACATACAGCTCTTTCATTTTCAGGTTATCAATTGTTCCGCTAAATCTTCCTGACACTTCCATTGGGTCCAGCATTTTTATTAATTCAGGAGAGAAACATGCTAAATCAGAAAGGGCAATGTGACTGTTTTGAATATTCGCCTGCATATAAATGGCAGAAATAAAATCGTAAAATGCAGGGAAGTTCAGGTAATGAAATTCAAAATGATTTTTAATTTCTGACCTTGGCAGTTGAAGAATTAAATCATTCAGTATTGATTCGGTAGGAGTAACCCGTGCGTTCGCAGTCATTTTTAAAATATCCAAACCGCTTTGTTCATGTGTACTTAAATTTTTTATGAAACCTGTTATAGTGTCCATCAAAAATTTTCCGTTTTCAACATCAAAATTAATATTAGTAAAATCCATGTGATTGAGATCGAACATGGTAGTATCTCTTTCTCTGTGTTCTTTTATATAAATAAAATGGCCATTTTTCATTTGAAATTTATCAGCAAGCAATACAAATGTTTTCGTATTTAAATGATAGATGGTTGTATCGGGGTCTTCATCAGTATTTGTTTTTGGAATTGAATCATACAAACTTGTAACTTCTACTATTGGATTATCGAGAATAATTTTTTTTAAATCAATCATCGGTTCATCCAAACTCAACTTATTAAATTCAACTTCTAATCCAGGAACATGCACAGTAACATCTACCGCAGGTTCATCTCGATATGTGAAACTGATATTTTTTAAATGAACAGTTCCGATTTTAAGAAAAGGATTTTTTGTGGTGGAAGTTGAGGTGTCGTTTGACGAAAATGCATCGGCAATAAATTGATAATTAAAATCTGAGTCATCACGACCTCTGAATAATCGCACTCGAGCATTTTCTAAAGTCAAATCTTTTATTTCAAAATTCTGACTGAACAATTCAAACACCCCCAACCTTGCTTTCAGATTTCCGGCATATAAAATTGTATCATGTGCTTTATCTTCAATTAAAATTTCTTCGAGCACTGCAATTGTAAAAAATTGAATGTTCACACTTTTTACACTCACTTTAGTTTGCAGCTTATTCGAAAGGTATTCAGAAACTTTGTGAACCAAGTATGTTTGAACACCGGGTTGCTGAATCAGAATATAAATTATACCGAACAGCAGCAACAGTGAGATAACCACCCACAATACTATTTTAGCTATTCGTTTTAATATCACTTTGGTTCGGATGAAATTTTATTCTGAAAGTTTAACTGCAACTTTAGATTTACAGCGCGGATAAATTTAGATTGAAAAAAGTAAAATCAACAAAACATTCCATTGTCAGTTATAATACTTGCCATTGAATCATCGTGCGACGAAACTTCGTGTGCTGTTATGCACGACCAAATTTTATTGTCGAATATTATTGCAGGGCAAGAAATTCATAAGCAATACGGGGGAGTAATTCCTGAATTGGCTTCACGGGCGCATCAGCAAAACATAGTCCCTGTTGTTGCTACTGCATTAAAGCAAGCCGGAATTGAACGAAAAAATATTTCTGCTATTGCATTTACCGAAGGTCCCGGATTAATAGGTGCATTGTTAGTGGGGAGTTCATTTGCTAAAGGTTTGTCGCTTGCGTTAAATGTTCCGCTCATTGCAGTGAACCACATGCAGGCACATGTGCTTGCTCATTTTATTGAGGAACCAAAACCTGAATTTCCATTCTTGTGTTTAACTGTTTCAGGCGGGCACACTCAAATTGTTTTAGTCAAGGATTATTTGCAAATGGAAGTAATTGGCGAAACACACGACGATGCCGCAGGTGAAGCATTTGATAAATCAGCTAAGTTGTTGGGCTTGCCATATCCGGGCGGACCAATGATTGATAAATTAGCTAAAGAAGGAAATGCTGAACGATTTAAATTTCCAGAACCGAAAGTTGATGGATATGATTTTAGTTTTTCAGGTTTAAAAACTTCGATACTTTATTTTATACGAGATGAAAAAAAGAAGAATGAAAATTTTATTGCCGAAAACCTCAATGACATTTGCGCTTCCATTCAAAGCAGAATTGTTTCCATTCTTCTTCATAAATTAGAAAAAGCAGCTGTTGATTTGAAAATAAATAATGTAGCAATAGCAGGCGGAGTTTCAGCAAATAGTTTTTTAAGAAATCAGTTTGAAGAATATGGAAAAAAGAATGGATGGAAAACTTTCATTTCAAAATTTGAATACTGTACTGACAATGCGGCCATGATTGCAATAGTTGGTCATTATAAATTTGTTAATGGGGAATTTGAAAATCAATCAGTGATTCCGAAAGCACGATTACCAATAGCAACTAATTTTTAATTGCATTTATGTCAAGAATAAAAATTGAATTACCAAATCACTTTCATTTCAAAACCGAAATTCCCATTCGTGTTAATGATATTAATTATGGAGGGCATTTAGGAAACGATTCTTTGTTATCCATTATTCAGGAAGCAAGAGTCCGGTTTTTGAATTCAATTGGAAGCACTGAATTAAATTTTTTCGGAGTGGCAATGATAATGAGTGATGCGGCAGTCGTATATAAGAGCGAAGGATTTTATGGTGAAATATTAGTTGTTGAAATTGCTGTTGCAGAAATTTCAAGAGTTGGATTTGAATTGTTGTATAAAATTTCCGAATCAAAAACAAATCGTGAAGTTGCAATTGCTAAAACAGGCATGATTTCATTTGATTATAAAAATCGAAAAGTTGTTTCAGTACCGGATGAATTCAAAAAATTATTTTTATAAATGGAACTGAAAAATAAAGTTGCAGTAGTAACCGGTGTTAGTCGCGGAATTGGAAAAGCAAGTGTTGAAGCATTATTAAATCAGGGAGTTAAAGTAGCAGGTTGGGGATTGCGCAAACCGGATTACACATATACTGATTTTCATTTTATTCATTGCAATGTCAAAGACCCAACATCAGTTGAATCAGCTTGTTTGGAAACGATTGAAAAATTTTCTTCCATTCATATTCTGATTAACAATGCAGGACTTGGATACTTTGGTAAAATTGAAGATATGTCATTAGAGCACTGGCATGAAATGTTCGCTGTAAATGTTCACGGAGTTTTTTATTGTTTGAAAAATGTGATACCGGTTATGCGCCAACAAAAATCAGGACACATCATTAATATCAGTTCTATAGCAGGTAATACTCCGGTTGTTGAAGGTTCAGGATATTCAGCAACCAAGGCAGCCGTAAAAGCAATAACTCATTCAATTTATCGCGAAGTGCGTGGCGATAATATTAAAGTGTCTGTTCTTTATCCCGGGTCAACCAACACCGATTTCTTCAATAACTTTCCTAATACAATGAGAGCAGAAGATAT
>JAHEZG010000085.1 GCA_023251195.1 Chitinophagaceae bacterium
AATTTTCTGACCGGAAAGATTCAGAATGCCTTGTCGCAAAGTGATAAGATGCCCTGCAAGATTTCCGCTGTCAACTGTAGAAATATATTTCGGCCACAGCGGCTTTAAAGAAAGTGTATCGTACCAGTTATATAAATGCCCGCGGTGCCGTTCGAGCGATTGCATTGTTTTAAATGAATGAGTGGTCCGCTGAATAAATTCACTTGTGGTACTGTACCCAAAGTCATGTGCTGCAAGATTTGCCAGAAGAGAAAGACCGATGTTGGTTGGTGAAGTGCGATGCGCAATTACAGAAGCAGGTTGCTCCTGAAAATTATCGGGCGGCAACCAGTTTTCTTTTTCATTTACAAATTCTTCAAAAAACAACCAGGTCTTTCTTGCAAGTTTTCTGAGAAAAATATTTTCTTCATCACTGAGTTTATCCGATTGTCTTGCTAAGGGTTTGCTTACCTGCCATGTGAGGAAAGGTGCTATCAACCAAAGAAATAATATGGGGCCTGCGACGATAAGCGATGATGGAGATAAAAAAATTAAATAAAGAAATGCGGCAATTCCAATTATTGGTTCGACCCACATGTATAAATAAGAACTGAATAAATTCTTGTGCTTGCTTCGCTCAATATCTCCGAATGCAGTCCACTCCAAAAGGTGCCTGCGTGAAATCAACATTCGCCAGATAGTGCGGAATACTGTTGTCACATTTACAAATGCTTCGTACGGAAGACAAATCATTGTAAACAAAGTTTTGATGGCTATGCTTCCTGCCGCGCGACCCGATACAATAATGTGGTGCGATAAAATCAGGTCCTTTGGTTTCCGGATTAAATCCCAAAGTGTGCTTATAACAACCGGAAGAATAATGATGGCTGTTACAATCAAAGTCCAGATTGCGGCGGAGTGTAACACTGTCCAGCCAAGTAAAATAAAAATGGTGAAGGCAACCGGAACAAGACTGCGCCTGATGTTGTCGAAAATTTTCCATTTCGATAATGCAGATAATTTATTGGATTTCCATTTCCTGTTTGCGTCAGGTGCAAATGGAAAAAACCACGCAGCAATTTGCCAGTCACCTCTGATCCACCGCTTCCTTCTTAAAATATCTGTATCATATCGTGCAGGATAATTTTCATACAACTGGACATCACTTAAAAGTCCGGAACGGGTGTAACACCCTTCCAGCAAATCGTGACTGAGAATTCTGTTCTCCGGAAATTTTCCCTTTAATGTTTTTTCAAAAATGTCAACTTCATAAATTCCTTTACCAATGAAGGAACCTTCTTCAAATAAATCCTGATACACATCTGATGTTGCGCGGGTGTAAGGATCAATACCCGGTTCGTTTCCATTCATGCGTGCATACAACGAACCCTGCGAACCAGATAAACTTATTGAAACCCGTGGTTGCAAAATTCCATATCCAACTGTTACACGCTGTTTTTTTTCATCATACACAGCGCGATTCAACGGATGCGCCATTGTGCCGATAATTTTCCAGGCAGAATCGCGTGGCAATAAAGTATCTGAATCAAGTGTGATTACATATTTCACACTTTGCAATAACTCCATCTCTCCTGTTATAAGCGAAAAAGAATTTTGTGAATTTCCCCGAAGCAGTCCATTCAGTTCAGTGAGCTTGCCACGCTTTCGTTCATAGCCCATCCAGATTTTATCACTCGCATTCCATTTTCTCGGACGATGAAAAAGATAAAACAAATCATTTTTTTTCCTGTCGTATTTCAGATTCAGTTCTTCAATTTTTTGTTGAACATGGTTTAATAACAGTTCGTCTTCAGGAAGATGTTCTTCCCGAGCATCAGCAAAATCTGTCGCTAACCCGAAATAAAGATTCTCATATCTGTTGGCAAGGTATCTTACCTCCAGTGCTTCGGTTAAATTATCAATGTCATCAATGCCGCTTAGCAAAGTCGGAACGGCAACAAGAGTTCGTGCATCATCCGGAATTCCGGAAGAGAAATTCATTCTCGGAAGTAATCTCGGATACACAATTAAAGTAGCAAGAAAATTAACGAGCGATACTGCAAGTTGACTCGCACATATAAATGAAATCAGTCCAACCAATATTATCAGCCATGGTTTATCATTCTCAGAATACGCAATGCATAATATAGCCGCAGTTATCAGTAATGTGATGAAAGAAATGCTTCCGACATAAGTTGTCAATCGAATCTTTGCAAATTTTCTTCTGATTTTATTACTGATGTGCAATCGCATTTTCGCTCTCGCTTCAGTTTGAATTAAACCTTCTCCAATGAGAAAATAACCGACATGCGCAGTTCGATTTTCCGCTCCGTTTTTTTCAGCTCTTTCCTTTGCTAACTGAATGGCAATTTGAGCAACTTCACCTTCTTCCAATTTTGAATCCTTCGCAATTTGTTCCACTACATGCCGGTATTGATCGCGGGTAGTAAAATCCATCAGCGGATAAATGCTGTCTTTTCTGAGTGTTTGTTCTATAATACTGTTTTCCTCAACAAACTCACGCCAGTCAATACTTCCAAGCAATCGAAGACTTCCAATACTGTTGCTGATGGAAACCTGGTTAGCTGCCTGTTCCTGATTTTCTATTTGTATTAATTCGTTGCTTGTTTGTCCGCTCTCTGCTAATCTTTCTTCTAACCAGTTCAATGGTTGAGCGAGCACCGGACCTTTTCCTCTCAGTTGCCGAATGAACTCAGCTACAAAAGCGCGTTCAAGCGGAGGATTTGAACGAGCCATATCAGCAATTACAAAAATCAAACTCTTAGGATCGCTTTCAACAGCTTCAATCATGTGCCTCGCCCAATAATCAGCAAGGTCACGATTGATTCTTGCAATTGCCAGTCGGGTAGAAACACGACGGAGATTTTCAATCAACGCCAACCGAAGCATAATAGGTATAGCCCACAATTCACCCAATTGAAATACTGTAACAGTGTTATAAGCTTTCAGGAAATTATTTAAACTTTCAATATCTACTCTCCCGTCGCTGTGCGAAATAATTTCAAGAACTATATCATACACCCGTGGCAACCCGGCTGATGGTCCTTTCGCCAATTGAGGTAATCCTTCACTGTATAATTTTGGTAAGTGTTTTTTAGCAGTGCGTATTTGTTCTTCTATCAGGTAAAAATTATCGAGCAGCCATTCACCGGCAGGAGTTATCTGAAAATTTTCTTTGAGCGATTCACGAAAAAGATTTCTGACTTCCAGTAAAATTTTTTCATTGTCAGCTAACCGTTTCAGTATCCGGTCTGCTTTCCTCTTTTTTGTTAAAGTGTGACTTTTGGCAAGAACAATACTTTGTTGTTCCATTTGCTCGTGACTATATAATTCTGATCGCAATGGTTCCTCGGCTTTATATTTTGGTTGCGAACTATCGCCCAAAAAATACAATTTCATTTGCGTTAAAAACTCAGGAACAGTATTGCTTGTCACCTTCATATTAAATTATCTTTTGAATATTCAGACCTCAAAACTATTCTGAACTACTTACGATTTTTTTAATTCATTTATTTCAATCACGCATTGTGATATGCGAAAATGAAAGTTCAATTTTTCATCCAACTTTTTATTCGTTTTTCTGAAGAAAAAAAACCAACAGCTCTATTAAAAAATTAGCGGGTAAATCCTTTTTTGATTTTGGATTTCCCCGCTAATTGAAGTGTAACACTTTGAAAAATAAAAACCTGCTAAGTAATTTTCTTATTCCCTCCGGCTATCACTATAATAATTCCTCCAACCAATAATATGCCTCCAACAATTGGTGACCATTGTACGGGATGGCTTTGTTCTTTTTTAATATCAATGGGACCCAAGTCAACTACTTTTTTTGTAGTGACTAAATTGAATCCGGTAATCACTGTCATAATCAATCCGATTACAATCAGTGCAATTCCCAATTTTTTCATGTTGTTTTTGGTTTAGAAATTTTTCTGTTCATGCTCTTCGTATTAAGCTTAACAGAATGGATACAACAGCCAGTACTAACAGTACATGAATTAATCCTGTTGCACTGTAAACAAAAACACCAAGCAGCCAACCAATGACCATGATTACTGCGATTACATAAAGTAGTGATCTCATGATTTAAAAAATTTTAAGTGAAAAAAATTAATGTCTCGACATAAGAGTTTCAAAATTTCTGCCGAAATGAGGATAATATTTCACCCTTGAAAAAGAAAGTTTCCCCAGTTCGTGTGAGGAAATCAATGCTGAATTGTAGAACTTAATTCCCATTTAACTTCTTAAATAAAAAAAGGCGCAAATAAATTTGCGCCTTTTCTTACCCCATCAGAATTTAAGCGAAACTTATTTTCTGATGAACTGGTGTTTTGGTTTTGGGTTACTTCATCATCTTTTGCATGTCTGTAAATTTCTGTAAGTGAGTTCGAACAACAGGCAAAGTGCTGTTTATCCATGCTGTTACATCATTATTATTTACATCGCCGTTTGCTCCCTTCTCTAATTTGTCAACTGCATTTTTATGTTCATTTACCATTTCATCAATGTATGCTTTCTCAAAGTCAGATTGTTTTTTATCTCTCCAGCTTCTGATCTTATCGTTCACACGGGCAGTATCTTCATTCGGAATGCTGATGCTATTGTGAGCTGCAACTGTTTTTAAATCATTCAATGCAATTCCATGATCACGAACTATCATATGAGCCATGTCTTTTACATCTTTGGTAGCACTTCTGTCGGCAGCATATTTTGATAAACCAATTTCGTAGTAGTTCGCTGCTGCAACATCAACAACAAATTGCGCATTGTTTTTATCCTGCTTGTTGTCATTGAATTCAGTTTTATTCTGATCTTCAGCAACATCTTTACTGCTGTCTTCTTTATCATTTTTGCAGGAAGAAAAACTGAGTCCGGCAATTAAGCAAAGGGATGAAAGAATAATTTTAAATGTGTTTTTCATATAGGGTGTTTTTTAATTGCGCTTTAGTTTTACAAGTATTAAAAAGCGGTTGATTTTTCTTTTGGTTTATCCGCTTCACGGTCACGCCAGTTTCGGATTAAATCATGTGAAGTTTTTAATGCTCTCTGTTGTTTTGCAATCATTGTACGAACTCCCGGTAAAAGGTCTTCTGCTTCCAGTGCAGTTTTATAAGCCCGTTGCGCAGCATCTTCACCAAACTCGCATGCACTCAAAACAGAATGACGGGACTTTCCGGCAATTGCTGTTTTAGCATCCATCCATACACGATAAATTTCTCCAGGAAGAGTTGCTGATGTTGCAGCTTCACCCCCTAATTCAGTAACTTGTGATTTAAGTTCATCAAGATAATCCTCGCTTTCACTTTGCATTTTTCGGAATGAAGTACGAAGATCTTCGTCTTCATCCTTGGTTTCTTTAATTGCAGCGTCGTATCCCTGCACACGATCATTATTAATTTTAATAAGATCGTTCAGAATATTGCTATTTTTTTTATTTGTTTCCATGATTGTTAATTTTTGTTTTTAGTTGATTAATGAATTTTATTTTTTATCAGAATTATTCGGTTCCTTTATTTGAGGCTTGGTGGATGGATAATTAACTTCATCCGGATGATTTTTCTGAGGTAAATCTTTTGAAGGTTGTTGAATCTCAGGAGTACTCTTTCCGGGTTGTGGTTGCTGAGGTTTTATTTCAGGCTGCATCGGATTTCCTTTTTGAGGATTCGGATTTTCGCCCGTGTTTAAAATAATATTTTCATTTTGGTTGTTCATAGTAATTGTTTTAGCATAAAATATCGGATTAAATATTCTGCCAGTTTTTATAATCTTCTTTTCACTCCCGAATCAAATGTGTTATAAGAATTCAGTAATATTATTTGAGGAATGGAAACAACGGATTGAGGAAACTGTTACACAAATTATTTCGGAGGTGAGTCCTTCTTCCCAAATATTTTTTTCATTAACGATAATTTTTCAGTTCCTTTATTTCCCGCATTATTAATATTTATGGTGTTATCAATTGTTGGCTTCAATGCCTGTATGTATGCATTCACAATTAAGTATTTAATGGAATTGACGATACCTATTTTAGGATTATTAAACTTTCCATCCATCTCCACCTTTGTTCCTATCTCGTCGGTTCTATGATTGGTCAGAACAAATGCGACACCCGAAACAACTGTTTCCCATAAACTTCTTTTTAAAGATTCGCCCGGCGACCACGGATCAATTTTGATTTCCTTAATCAATGGTTTAATGTAACCACTGAATTTTCCATTCTTCGCAGCGAATTCTGTGTAAATACTAAAAGTTCCAGCAGATACATCCATATACGCATAAGCTTTTAGAAAATCATTCACCTTCACGAGATTCAGGTCGGTTAATTCGGCATTGAAATCAAAAGTTGGAATTTTATTCAGCGGATCCAGATTAATATCGAGACGAAACAAACCATCATAAGCTTTTCCATCCGCATGAATATGAGAGGGCAGTAAAGTATCTTTATTAGAAACATTGGAAAGATTTGTTGCCGTTGAAAAAATCCTGTTCATCAGCAAATCAACTTTCGGCGAAGTGTAACGGTCTATATAATGTATTTCGCCGTTTTTGATTTTAAAATAATTGATTGTTAAAGGCATAATGTTTCTGACAAGTTCTCTAAAATCAGCTGTATCGCTTTTTATATTGCTTGTGTCAACCGGCTTTTGTGTAAAATTTATTACCGGATTGGTCATTTGTACTTTCCCAACTATTCTTCCTCTGAATAAAGATTTCCATTCCAACGAAAGATCAATTGCATTTGCTTTGAAAAACGGAAACGAATCTTTTGAATAGGATGATGAATCTGTTTCCCAGATTTTTATATCGTTAATTACATACGCACCTCGTATTAACCAGATATCAATATCTTCCACATGCCCATTGTATCCCTTCATTTGAGCCAATTGCTTATTTATATATTTCAAAACAATAGAAGGCAATATCAGCCTGAAAGCAATCAACAGCACGATAATCACAATCACCCACCATTTAAAAAATTTCACAATACAGCTTAAAAAATTTGTGTGCTCTTTCATGGTAATATTTTTGATTCACTGTTAAGCGAATATGAAAGAAGTGAAAACACATATATCAAACCAATTAAGGAAGCATACTTAAACACTTTAAAAAACTTCATGAAATTAAAAATCAAGTATTGGAGAGAAGCGATTGTAACAGCTTTTAAAGCTTTTCTCGACGATCGGGTTTTAAGAATGAGTGCTTCACTTGCTTATTACACCATCTTTTCTCTGCCGGGTTTACTATTCACAGTAATTGGTTTATGCGGAATGTTTTTGGGAAAAGAGGCAGTGGAAGGTATGATATATTCTCATCTGAAATCTGTAATGGGTCCTGATGTGGCAGCCAGCATTCAGGAAACTGTTAAGCATGTTGCCCTTAATAATGACGGAGCGATGAGTACTGCAGTCGGGTTACTTATTCTTCTTTTATCAGCAAGCGGAATGTTTGGCGAGATACAAGACTCAATCAATATTATCTGGAATGTTAAACCATTACCCAAACGCGGATTCAAAGCATACTTGGTTAATCGCTTCCTTTCCTTTTCCATGCTTTTGATTCTCGGTTTCATTTTGATGGTCACCTTAATAGTGAATTCGGTGCTTGATGTATTAATCAATAATCTCACGCGTGCTTTCTCGTGGAGTTTTTTGCAAAACCTGTATATTCTTGATTACCTGATTACCTTCCTTGTCATCGCTATATTATTTTCTTTCATTTATAAATTTCTTCCGGATGTAAAACTGAAATGGAGGGAAGTATTTATTGGCGGAATATTTTCAACGATACTATTTATGATTGGAAAAGTTTTGCTTGGAATTTATATGCAATCAAACAAAATGATAAGTACTTATGGTGCTGCCGGAAATGTAATTGCTATTCTATTGTGGGTGTATTACTCAGCCATAATTTTATATTTTGGTGCTGAACTTATTTTTGCTTTTGTAAAAAAGAGTGGAAGAAAAGTCAGGACCGCAGAATATGCTGCTATCGCAGATCGATAATTTTTGAAAGAAAATATTTATTTTTCAACTATAAGGAGTGACTTTAGATCAATGTCGTAAAGTGTAACGATTGATTCTTCTGAAATGGATTCGACTGAATAAATAAATCTCCCCTGATAATAAGATACTTCAACAAAAAAATCCAGCAAGACATATAAATCAATAAGAGAATCCTGAGCAATTCGTAATCCTATGTATTCTCCGTCTTGGCAAACCATGCAGGCCTTGTCATTCAAATCCATTAAATCAAATTGAGTTTGTTTCATAAATTGCTTTAGCTAAAAAAAAATATGCCACTTGATTTTAAATCAGAAACAAAATTTTTAAATAACAAAAGGGAAATGTTTTTCCCGTTGCGTATTTCAATTTCCTCTTTTCAATATAAAAAAGCAAAAGGAAATTCGAAAATATATTACTGAAACAAAAAAACCTCTGGGAATTTCCATATAGAAATCCCAAAGGTTCAACAAAATAATTCAAAACAATTTCCTCGAAATGAAATGCCTGCTATTGGGCTCTTTCATTTTCATCATCTGCTTCCAAATCCCGGCTTGCATCATTTCCTCGATCAGCGCGGGCATCCAATTCTCCGCGAACCTGACCGTCATCATCATTTTCACGGCGAAGATCATTCGTTTGCATTTCATCTAAGTTACTTCCTGAACGGGTTTTTGAATCATCGCGGTTCTCTGAGCCTGATGTTCCCTTTTTTGTTTCTTTCATGGAATTGTGGTTTTAATTTTTATAATTTGGTTACATGAAATTCTTTAACTAATAGTTTGCCATTCCAATTATTATTTTTTTTGGGGAATTAAATCATTTTGAAAATTCTTTAAGGGAAGTTTATTCTACAAACTCAATTAGTTTGTAGAAATATTTGGATAAAAAAAGAGTACAGTTCATCTTCATTTAAATATTTGTATGTCGAAAATATAAAATCACCAAGAGCACGATGACAACAATTCCTGTAATAAAAATATATTTTAAAGAACGAGGACCATTATAAGCACCACAGTACCTGCACTTCCATTGGCTTGAATTAATCTCGCTATAACATTTCCGGCAATTCACTATCATTTTTATGTTAGGAAAAATTCCTGTTTAAAAAATTGAGTGCAATAAATATTTATAACAGATTAATAAATACCCGCATTTGCATTTGTATAAAAAGCGCTATCTGCAGTTTCATTCATTCGTTTTTCAAAATTTCTCCAATCATCTTCCGATAAATTATCTATTTCATTCAAATCAATTTCTAATTCCATTCTGATTTTTTCCAAGCGGTTTTTTTTCTCTGCAAATATTTTTTTTGACTTTGAATTAGCGGTTAGTAGTTCTTCCTGAAGTTTTGAAATTCTGACATCAATATTTTCTATCGCCTTATTAATTCTGACTTTACTTTTTTCCTTTTCTTTAATCAGAATATTTTCTTTGTCTCCTTCCTTTTGCGCATTTAAAGCACTGTCCATTTGTTCCTCAGTTTTAAAACCAGAATCGGGGTAATTGCATGCAGTAATAAAAACGATAAAAAGATGAGCAATCATCCGGGCCAAAAATCCTGTTCTTTTCATAAACAATATTTAGAAATAGAATCTCAAGTAATATGCCATTGGCATTTTCAAAAAAAAGAGAATTCAATCATGAAGAAAAATTAATCTTTATTTTCTTTTTCCTCATCTTCATTTACCTGTTTTGCCAACTCAACATATTCTTTCGTTAGCTGAGAAATTTCGTGCTCTGTTTTTTCTTCAATGGCAATCACGGTATTGCTTGCTGTTTCGTGCGATACAATCAACTCATTCAATTTTAAATGAAGCGAAGCCGAACTCCGGTTATTTGATTTTTGAATAACGAACAAACTCAAAAAAGTAATTCCGAGAATTATATCTCCAATGCGATCACGGGTACTCTCTTCATAAAACCCTTTATTAATGAGCCAGAATATCACCATGCACAATGCAATAATGAAAGTGACTGAATTGCCAAGTATGGAAATGGCAACAGATGTAACTTTTTCAAAAACTTTTTCTGAATGATGATAAATATTTTTCATTATTTAAATTATTTCTGAGTTGAAATTAAAACTGCGAGGAAAATTCACCTCAGCAATTCACATAGCCAAGCATCCAGAATAAAAGAAAGAAAACGATAATAGTACCAAGGCAGCCACCTCCTAATTTGGATGCTCCCCATCCGGCTAATACTGTTCTGAAAATTCCTTTCATGATTTAGTCTTTTTTTATTTAAACTATACAATGTTGATTCCATAAATGAAAACTAATAAAAATACCTGTTCAGGTTCTTACAGAAGTTGTAATTCTGACTACAAGCGGTATATGAATCGCTGCGGGCAATTATTTTTTCCAATTTATTATTTTCCATCCTGCTTATATTTTTATTTGATAATTTTTCGGGAGAAGAAAAAATTTAAAATAAAAACCGGAACAATGAAATATGATTCAATGTTCCGGTTCGACGGAGAAGAAAAGTGAATGGAATTTTTTCTATATTTATACTGAATGTTATCTGTAGATATCTTCAGCTTTATTTTCCTTCCAATTTGTTTCAAAATATTTTGCGTCTTCTTCATTGCGCGGATGAACACCCATTACCACATGTCCCTTTTTAATTCCGGACTCATATATTCTCGCGCGCTCTTCAGGAATACCGGAGCCCACCAACGCTCCGATTACTCCTCCTGTAATTCCACCGGCACCTGCTCCTGCCAAGCCCGCTGCAATCGGACCTGCTACCACTAATCCAACTCCAGGCAAAACAATACTTGTTCCCACAGCAGCGACCACACCGGCTATTGCACCAATTGCTCCACCAATTGCAGAACCTTTACCGGCTCCTTCGGCTGCTTTAGTTCCTAACTCAGTAGTTTTATATTCTCCTGAGTAGTGCTTTTTACGGGTTTCATCTGACATCACTAAATTGACATCATCCTTATAATAACCTCTCTCATGCAAAGTGCGGTAAGCGTTTTCAGTACTCTCGCGATCCGGAAAGCTTCCGGTTAACATCGCTGCATTTCTGTTTTCTGAATTCTGATTGTTTTCCATTTTTATTATTGGTTTTAATTGTGAATTATTTTTCTTTTTCTGTTTGAATTATTTAGGTGTAACTGTTGTGCCGGTTGGAATTATTTTTCCATTCATATCCATGTACTCACCCTCTTTGAGCATGGATTTACTTCCATCTTTTTTTAGTATGGTCCCATCACTCATTATGGTTATTCCATTACTCATCATAACTGCTTTTTCAACCAATATTTCCTTTCCGTCTTTTATCATCATTAATTTTCCGGCGCGCATTTTATAACCATCGTGAATCACAAATATTTTAGTAGTTGTGGTGGTAGATTTTACATCAACAGACGGGTTATGCAAATCATGATTAGGTGAAGTTTGATTATTTATTGTATGATTTGACCCATCCATATCTTTGTTATTCATGTCTGGATTGTTCATGTCATGATGCACGGTATCTTTTTTCATTGAAGGATCAGTTGAAATTTGATTTTGATCCGGAGTTTTAATATTCGGTTCAACTACCGGAGGAGTGTAAATACTATCTTTCGGATAGCGGTTTGTTCCGGATTGTGCGCTCGCACAAAAACTGATGGATAATACTGATATGGCTAAGATTATTTTTTTCATTGTGTTTTGTTTTTAATGTTTTGTTAAATGAATTATAAAATATTGCGCCAATTGAAAATCACACTAAATTCTGCATTCTGACTATTCCAATTGTGGAAATTGATTTCCCAAAAAGGGAATTTCAGGTAACAGGCACAACAGTTTATTTCACTTCAAAAAATTAGTGCTCAATAATTGCTGTATAATATGGCAGAGTAAAAAATAAAAAAACCAGATTTGCTTGATGGGTAATTCATCCCTTTCTGTTTTCTTGCACCCACAGTATGAAAATCCAAAACTCCGATAACAATTTTCACTTTCTTTCAGGAGGTGGTGAAATGGGAAAACTGATACGCAAAAAA
>JAHEZG010000086.1 GCA_023251195.1 Chitinophagaceae bacterium
AAATGCGAGCTGAAGTTGCAGATAATGGTTCAGCAGTAATTGGTAAAACTGTTTTTATTGCAACCGGATTAATTAATGCTTTTATTCTTATCACGGTGTACACATTTATGATGATTTATTATCAACCCCTTTTTATCGAATTTATCAGAAGACTTTTTGCAAAAGAGAAACACGAGCTGGTTGGTCTTGTCTTTTTATCCATTCGTCAAATGATGCAGAATTATCTTTTTGGATTATTAGTTCAGGTTGTAATAGTTTCTGTCCTTAACGCAGCAGGACTTTTTGCAATAGGGATTGACTATTCATTATTGATTGGATTAATAGGAGGATTCATGAGCATTGTTCCCTATATCGGAGGTTTCGTTTCCGCATTTATTCCTGTGATAATTGCAATTGCAACGAAGGATTCATCTGGTGTAGTTTGGGTAATAGTTTTATATGCTGTGGTACAGTTTATAAATAACCATTACATACTTCCTGTAGTTGTTGGATCAAAACTAAAACTGAATGCACTTATCAGTTTGATAGCATTGGTTGTGTTTGGTTTGTTATGGGGTATTCCCGGAATGGTGATTTCAATTCCGATAACTGCAATAATTAAAATACTTTTTGATCAGATTGAATCTCTGAAAGCTTGGGGGTATCTTTTAGGAGATGATATGCCTTCTATAAAGTTAGTGAATTTGTTTTTCAGAAAAAATGACAAGAAAAAATTAATAGAAGTATCAGTGCCAGTTAAATCGAAACTTTAGTTGCGTACTTAATAGGCTTGGTTTGTGCTTCATGTTTTAGGAAATAAATTTCTTGTAAATAAAATAAAGCAGCTCTCAACAAACATGCTTTGTCAGAATTTATTTCTCTTGCATTATAAAACAGTAAGACTTTTAATGTTATTGAAAACTAAATAATTCCGTAATTCTATGCTGAATAATTTGAAGAAATTGCATTCAGGGTATTTGAAAACGAATACTAAGAATAATTTTTAAATGGCTTTAAAACGATGGATGCTTTATTTGGGATTAGCTGTAACAGTCCTGTTATTAATATTGATCATTGCCATTCAATTTTGGATTTCTTATCGGCTGCATCCATTTGCAGATACGCTTTTAAAAGATGGCATTAGAAAATCAACGAATGGTTTATATTCAATTCAGTACGACAGACTTAATTTTAATGTCACCGGTAGAACAATGGTTCTGCGAAATATTGACCTCGTTGCAGACACGATTTTATTTAAAAAAAGGATAGGCACACTTGAACATATTCCTTCCGAATTATTTAATATTCATATTGACGAATTGGAAATAACAGGTATTGGTGCTTACGATGCTATTGTTAATAAAAAGTTACAGGTTAAAAATATAATCATTTCAAATCCTGAAATTAATGTCACCCTATACAAAGACATTCACAGAATTGATTCGATTGAAATTAAACCTGTTGATTTAGATCTGTACAAACTTTTTTCGGAAAAATTTTCTTCATTGAACATTAAAAAAATTGCTGTAAAAAATGCCTCGGTTAACTTGTATAAAAATTCAATTGATACAATTCCAACTCTGAGCAGCAATGGAATTCATATTGACATAAAACAATTAAAAATTGATTCCACTTATTCCGTTAATCGCTTTGAAATTAATCTGGCTAAGAAAGTGAAAATAAAAATTGCAGAAGCCCGATGGACTTTGCCGGATAGTATTTACCGGCTTCAAATTATTAATATGAATCTGGATGCAATAGCGGAATCGTTAAGTTTTGAAAAGGTGCAGTTCATTCCGCTAATCGGAAAATACGATATAGCAAAAATAAAAAAGCACGAAGATGATTGGATAAGGTTTTCAATTCAACCATTGCAAATTGAGCAACTGGATATGAATAAATTGATTTATAACGGAGCTGTTTTTTGTAAAAAAGTGCTTGTGAAAAACCTGAATCTGAATGACTTCAGATATAAATCAGGAAATATCAGAACTGCGAAAAAATTACTTCCGGTTGATCAGTTAAGAAATGCCCCGATTATAATCAACATTGATTCATTGTTGATTCAGAATGGAAGAATTGAATACGCAGAGCAAGTGCCCGAACGGAATTTTCCCGGAACAGTTTTTTTTAACAAGGTGAATGCAAAAATTTCCAACATCACAAATTATTATAACCGGTTGCGACTCGATTCAATCTGCAAAATTGTTATTGACGGAAATTTAATGGGCGTTAGCAGAATGAATATTAATTGTATTTTCAATCAGACCTCTTTAGCAGACTCTTTTAAACTGATTGGATCGCTTGCAAAAATTGAAATGAAATTTTTTAATCAGTTTATTTTTCAGACAGCAAATGCTCAATTGGAAAATGGAATAATTGATCAGGCGAATTTTAGTTTTTCGGGCAACGATATCAGTGCCACCGGAAGCATGACTATGCTTTATCATGATCTTAGTTTGAAATTAATAAGTGAAAATGATAACGGTGACCTGAAGAAACACCGGATCGGAAATGTGCTGATGAATGCATTTGTATTCGTTAATGAAAATCCGAAAGACGGCGAAACGAGAACTGTTAAGCTCTATGCAGAGCGAACAGGATCGAAGTATATATTTAATTACTTTTGGCAAACACTGTTATCAGGAATTAAATCAACCGTTATCAGTAACAGCGTAAAGAAAGGGCAACAACAATTTAAAAAAGCTGTTCCAAAAATTGCTGAGCATTATTTAAAAAAATCATATTTCTTTCGGTATGGTATGTGTACTTTTTTTTAAAATTGATTTTTATGAAAGTGACAAATGAAAAGGAAGAAATGAAAACACTTGTGGCTGTTTCAAATAAACTGCAACAAGATGGATTTACCGAAAATTTTGTAATTGATGAACGGGGAATGCACTCGATGAATTCAAAAAAAAGGTATTCGCCGGAAAATGTACGAATCGTGAGTTTCTTTCGTTTTGAAGGTGATAGTGATCCAGCTGATAATTCAATCATGTATGCTATTGAAACAAGCGATGGAGTGAAAGGAAGCATTGCTGATGCATATGGTCATTATGCAGATACAAGGGTTACCAAATTTATGACTGAGGTAGAAGCGATAATGAAAAAGGGACATCATGAGCCATACGCATCGGAGTAAAAAGTCATGTGAAAATTTATAACTTAGTGGCTGATACTTGAATTACTGAGTGAAAAAATATTTCCAAAGAACAACTGCTCCCTGAATTGAAAAAGAAAATTAATGTTTTACTTGTTGATGATGATGAAGAAGACTTCATGATTATTCGCGATCTTTTAAATGATATTAAGTCAGGTGAATATTTTTTAGACTGGTCTTCTGATTATGATGGTGCAATACAAAATATTTCTGCTGATGGTTTTGATATTATTCTTTGCGATTTTTTGTTGGGGAAAAATACAGGTATTGAATTGCTGAAACAATTGCGAAAAAAAAATATTCAAACCCCTGTTATTCTTTTAACTGGAATGGGTGATGAAGCGGTTGACAGAGAAGCGATGATAGCCGGAGCAGCTGATTATCTGGAGAAAGGAAAAATTGATACGAATAGTTTAGAGCGAAGCATCCGGTATTCGGTTAATCAGGCGCAGACACAGCAAAAATTATTAGAGCATGAGCAAAGTTTATTGAACGCTGAAAAATTTGCCATGACAGGAAGAATGGCACAGATCATTGCACACGAAGTTCGCAATCCTATTACCAATGTTAAACTTGCCATTCAACAATTAAAGGATGAAATCGAAAATCCTAATGAAGTGATACTGACACTTGGAAATATGATTGAAAGAAATTGTGATCGCATCAATCAATTGATCACAAGTCTGCTCGATTCCACAAAATTTTTAGAACTGAATCCTGCTCGTATTTCATTCAACGAACTGGTTGAAGAAACAATTGAATTAGCTGCCGACCGGATTAAATTGAAAGGCATTGAGGTAAAAAAAGAGCTTTCTGAAGACGGGTGTCATGTTTTCGTTGATAAAGAAAAATTCAAACTTGCTTTGTTGAATATTGTCGTCAACGCTATTGAAGCAATGGAAGAAGGGAGCGGATTATTAAAATTCAAAACTGAAAAACAAAATGATAAATGCTTTCTGACTATTCAGGATAATGGAATAGGAATGAAACAGGAAAATCTCAAGCGGATTTTTGAACCCTACTTTTCAAAAAAAGAAAACGGGATAGGTTTGGGACTAACCAGCACTCAAAATATTATTCTGAATCACCAGGGGAATATTAAAGTACATAGTCAACCAAAAAGAGGTACTTCATTTATAGTTACAATGGACCACAGTAATGCTAATTAATCATGGTTTTTAATTTGTGCCTGATTCTTGTTTAGTTCTTTTTAAATTGCAATCACCTTTCTAACAGAAACCATTAAACATGAATAACATTCTGATAATTGACGATGATGTTGACATCTGCACACTGTTGAGTCGCTACTTAACAAAAAAAGGATTCAATACTGAAGTTGCACATACAGGCAAAACAGGGGTTCAAATGGCAACACAAAAACCGTTCGATTTAGTGCTTACTGATTTTCGTTTGGGCGATTTAGACGGAAGAGAAGTGTTAAAAAAAATAAAAGAAATCAATCCAAATATTGTGGTGATAATTATCACTGCATACATTGATATTAAAGTTGCTATTGATGTTGTTAAACTTGGTGCTTATGATTATTTAACGAAGCCGTTAATCCCCGATGAAGTATTAAATCTGGTTACAACTGCCCTAAGTCAGAAAAAATCAAAAACTGAAAACACAGGAAGTATTACACCTCAAACAAGTGCTGGTAAGACTGATAAAGAAGAAGTTGAAATTATTCCTACTATTCGTTCCACCCGTGAGGACGATGAATACATGAAAAGTCATAGTGCTGAATCAAAAGCAATTTTCAAACAAATAGAAGTAGTGGCACCAACCAACTACAGTGTTATTCTCTATGGCGAAAGCGGAACCGGAAAAGAAGTAGTGGCAAAAGCAATTCATAATCTGAGCAAGAGAAAGGATATGCCTTTCGTTCCGATGGATTGCGGTACACTCACAAAAGAACTGGCGGGCAGTGAATTATTCGGTCACGAAAAAGGCGCATTTACAGGGGCAATTGCATCCAAGGTTGGTCATTTCGAACTGGCAAACAGCGGAACTATTTTCTTAGATGAAGTTGCTAATCTTCCTTACGATGTACAGGTTTCCTTACTCAGAGTAATTCAGGAACGAAAAATAAAAAGGGTGGGAGGTGTTAAAGAAATTGATGTGGATGTCCGAATCATTATTGCATCCAACGAAAACCTGCAGGATGCATACAAGAAGGGAAGATTCCGCGAAGACCTTTACTTCCGATTCAATGAGTTCAGCATTACCATTCCGCCAATAAGAATGCGGAAAAATGACATCATGGATTTTGCAAAGTTCTTTCTTGATAAAACCAATCGCGAATTAGGAAAAAACATTGAGGGCTTCGATGAAAATGTAGAAAGTGTATTTATGAATTACTCATGGCCTGGCAACCTTCGCGAAATGAGAAACATTGTTCGTCGTGCGGCCTTGCTTACGGTTGATGGAAAAATAAAAACATCCGCATTGCCCTACGAGATAGAGCTGTATAAAGATAAAATGCCGTCCGCAAATTCCTACTCAGCAGAAGGCGAGCACCATAAGGAACATAATATCGGTTCTGAATTAAAATCAGCGGCACTCGAAGCGGAGTTTGAAACAATCAGTCGGGTGTTACAGCAGGTCAATTACAATAAATCCAAAGCGGCTAAAATTATGAATATTGATCGCAAAACACTTTATAATAAACTAAGAAAGTATAAACTGCAGGATCCCTGATTTGTAAATAGAAATCTTTAACGGATTTATTTGACTTGATTTCCTGAGCTATTTGGATTGAATTGCTTTCAATTCTTCCAAAGCTGTTTCTGTTTTTTTCCAGGAGTTTCCCTTCATCTTAATTTTCAATGAATCTTTTTGGGAAAAAAAGTTGAGAATGTTTTTCCCCAATTCGGGGCTGATATTCCCGAAATTCTGTTTTTGAAGTTCCTGCAATAAAGCGCAGTAGGTTTCATCGCACGGTAAATATTCTCCTGCCTTGGTTTCTTCACCGGTATCAAAATCAATATTCTCAAAATCCGGTTTATGAATCATTAAATTTTTCAGTAAAATTTTATAATGCAAAACTGATGAGTCCATGCTCTTCTCATATAACTCAACAACTTCCGGAACAGGTTCAGTAAATTTTATTGCTTTCATAGGACCAATTTTCGGAAACACACGAATCACGATTGATACTAACCAGCTTTTAGGTCCGCCTTTTTTCCTCTTATTTCCAAACTCCTTACTGTAATCTTTTTTATTCATACTATACATGTATGCTTTCGGTTTCATAAAATCCTTTGCGCGTGCAGTTGGGTTATCGTTGAAGAAATATGTTCTTTTAATCTGCCAGGCATCCTTAGTCAGTTCCGGAAATAGATTTTTTACTGTCCATCGAAAAGTTCCGATTGCAGTTTCCAAACTGATGAAGATGCTCTCCATTTTTAATCCGTAAGTCTTCAGGAATGCTCTTTCTAATAGTGGCTGCGCTATTTCAAAACCAATAAAATCATGATAAGCAAGCGATTTATAATCCGATTGCACAACCTGTAAAACATCAAAACTAAATTCAGTTCGTGTATGCGCTATATGACCTTGAGCGTATGTAACAGTATCGCCATATTTTTTTTCCAGCTTTGGAAAAAGAACCGGTACAGCACGGTTCGTCCCTAATGGATGACCATAATTATCTGCGTTGTAATGACAAAGCACTCCCAGCGCAAAGGCATATTCATTAAGATTCTCTGCTTCATTTAAAATATTATTTACGAAATCACCACTGCGCACATAGTGTAACAGATTAGTGAACAGCGGGCTTCCAAACGGAAAATAGCCAAGGTCGGGAATGATCGCACCACCATATACATAAGCATGTGCTTCCTTCAATTGTTCTTCTGTTGCCCCCGGATATTTTTTCTTCAGTAAGGGTTGAATAGATGATTCCCATGTTTCATCAATGATGGCTTCATGTGAAAGAACCGAGTAAGCGAATGAATGCTGTGTTGCAAAAAAAATAAACGCAATAATTGAAAACAAAAAGCGCTCGACTGTTTTTTTCATGTAATGATTTATTAAATCAACTACCCAAAGTCTGTACCCGATGTAAAACATTTCAGGTGGCAAGCCGTTTGTATTTTCTAATCGCATCAATTGCATAACAGGCATTTTGTTTTTACCAATTGATTTCAAGAAAAAATTATGAGCGCAGCACCACAATTAATTTCCATTCCTATAAAGACACTGGAGAAGGTAGCTGACGATCCGGTTAAAAGCGCCCGTGCCGTCAATCTTGTTTATGTGCACGACACGCAACCTGGTATTAAACGGCGGCGAGCAGGAACAAAAAATTTCAACTACTATTTCCACGATGAAAAAATCACCGACGAAGAAACACTTCAGCGCATAAAAAAATTAGTGATACCGCCTGCATGGGAAAATGTATGGATATGCAAAAAAGAAAACGGACACCTGCAGGCAACCGGCACCGATGTAAAGGGGCGCAAGCAATATCGTTATCATCACAACTGGAACAAACTGCGCAGCGAAACAAAGTATGTACGGTTGCATGAGTTTGGTAAAAACATGCCAGCCATCCGTGATCAACTGGAAAAAGATATTGCGCAACCGGGCATGCACCTTGAAAAAGTTGTTGCTGCTATTGTCATGATCATGGAGCGCACTACCATTCGTGTCGGAAATTCTTTTTACGAAAAACTATATGGCTCATTCGGACTCACCACTTTAAAAAACAAGCATGTAAAAATTTCAGGCAGCCAGATAAAATTTATTTTCAAAGGAAAAAAAAGTGTGGAGCATAACATATCGCTTCGCAGTAAACGGCTCGCAACCATTGTAAAAAAATGCTTCGATATTCCGGGTAAGGAACTCTTCCAGTTTTACGACCGCGATGGAAACATTCACGATATTGATTCGGGAATGGTGAACGATTACATCAAGCGCATTAGTATCGGCGAATTTTCTTCCAAAGATTTCCGCACATGGGCAGGCACTGTTCACGCACTTGTTAAATGCAAAGAGTTCGGTATTGCCGATAGCCAGAAAGAAACAAAGCGCAACACTCTTGAAATTCTCGATGCAGTAGCCAAGCACTTAGGCAACACACGAACAGTGTGCAAAAAATATTATGTGCATCCACTGGTGCTTGACCTTTACGAATCCGGTGACCTGAAAAAATACCTCAGCATACCCGAGGAAAAAGATGATTCAGGTTACACACCAGAAGAAAAAATACTGATGATGATTCTCGAAAAAAATGCGAAGACTCCGCAGGTCATTCAATTATAAAAAATTATAACTGTTACACCACTTCACTCTACTTCGCTATTACTTTTCTTTTTCTGGTTGGATATTTAAAATCAAAAATCATTTTACCGATGTCGGGTTGATTGTCTCCTAGTAAAAATCCGAACGGTTTCATCGGAGTTACTTTATCAAAAATAACTTTTATGATTGCAGTGAGTGGTATTGAAAGAAACATTCCTGCAACACCCCACAAGGCACTGCCAATTAAAACCACAATGATGGAAACGAGGGCATTGATTTTTACTTTGCTCGCCACAATTTTCGGAACGAAAAACTGGTTGTCAATAAACTGCACAACCAGGTAGGCAATAAAAACCCACAGCGCGGTTATCGGAGATTTTGTAGCAAATGCAATGAGCATCGGAATTGAAATCGCAATCAATCCGCCTATATAGGGAATCACATTCAGTATGGCGCCTATCACACCAATAAGAATTGCGTATTGAATGCCGAGAACCAGCAAGCTCGCAGAATTAAGTGTGGCTACCAGTGCCGCTTCAATCAGTAATCCGATAAGGTAATTCTGTATCAGCGATTTTGTTTCAACTAATACCTCTGCCACTGCTTTGTGCTTTTCGTTCGGAAATAATTCAGCAATGAATTGTAGCAGCAGCGGCTTGTAAAAAAGTATCATGAAAGTATAAACCGGCAACAGAAACAGAAAAACAAAAAGGCCACCTATTGTTCCAAGTACTTGTCCGATAATATCAGTACCTCCCGACATCATCTCACTCCGGGTGGAAGCAATACGCGCATCCAATTTTTCTTTCGGGATATTTAAAGTTTGACCTACCCAGTTTTCAACATCCGTTAAAAACACAACAAATTTTTGTTTAAACAGCGGAAGCGAATCGCTGAATCGTGCTATCTGTGAAGTGAGGAACCAGGTAATGAAGGTGATAACAACAATGGCAATCAGCAATGCAATGGCAATGGCGACCACACGATTTACTCTTTTACCACATAAATAATTCACCACCGGGTTCAGCAGTATAGCAATGATGGTGGCAAAAATCAATGGGACAATAATTTGTTTGCCGATGTATAAAACAAAAAACACGGCCACAAGGCCCATTATTATTTGCGAAAGTTTAAGATAGAGCGGAAGTTTATCGGGAATGGAGTTGATCATCTGTATTTTCATTTTACATTTTTGATGCCGTTAAACTGTTACACTTCACAAAATGGAAGTAAGTGCAAATGGTTTCTGATTTCGACATTCAAATTTTAATCCATCGCAAATGCTGCATGTAAGAATCATTTAAACCTGAATCCGAATAACAATTTCACTTTTACAGGATCGTACGAAATCGAATTTCCGGGCTCTATGTAAATTGAATTATAATCAGTAAGCACCGAGAAAAAGGAATAATATTTTTTTCCTGCATACCCGATTGCACTGCGCATCAGCACTCCGGTTGTAAAGTTCAGCGGAACAGTATGGTAATTGTCTTTTTTTATTTCTGCTGCCTGCAATCCTAATTTTGGTGTAGCCGCTGCCATAATATAAAAATGAAAAGGCAACACAAGTGTGTAAGCATATCCTGCCGAAATTCCTCCTGTAAATAATTTTGCATCGCTGATGCTTTCAGTAATACTTAACTCTTCAAATAACGAGGGAGAAATTAAACTACTGTCGGAAGCAATATCAATATAGCTGAAGTAAGCACCTCCTATAGGAGCACCCGCACTTCTTTTTTGTATTTGTGTTCCGATAAAACAGGCATCAAACGAAAATCGCGTGCGGTTAAAATTGTAATTATAATTCAGTCCGAAATTAAAAGTGTGGATGTCGCGGCGGAACAGTGAAAATAATTGCTCATGTTGAGCATTATAAACCTGTGCCGTGTAATGCCGGTAAACCTGGATGGTTAATTCCACTAAATGTGCATGTGAATACATCGAACTGAGTAATGCAACATTCTTCGACTTATGTGCGCGGTCGCTCGAAAATAAGTTGGCGGCTAGATCGAGTGTGAGGTTTTTATATGAAGCACCTATGCCTCCCGAAAGTTTAACATCAGGTTTGAATGCAGCATTGAAACTCTTTCCCACCAGATTAAACTGATCATACTTAGTGGCGCTGTAAACACGAAGCGACCACTTCGAGGCCTCCTTCGTGATATAGTCCGGGGCAGGTGTTTTCGGGGGGGCTTTTATTTTTTGTGAAAACGAAGAGTTTGAAACCAATAAAGAAAACAATACAAGCAGAAAGAATTTCATCAGAATAAAAATGAAACCCCAAGGTAAACCGCATTTGTTTTGGTATGTGTGCGATCAAGAATGTAGTACGAATTTGTTGCGGTGGTTTTACTGTTATCGCTGATATCAATTAACCCATACACACCTCTGTACCCGATATCAAGATGAGTAGTGTTTGATTCATTCAACCCGAATTGCAACCCGCCGCCATAAGCTAAACCAATATCGTTTTTCTTTACCAGCAGCACCGGAACCGGAAAGTTATTTCCATTATTACCTGTTGTTGTAAGTGTGCTTCCGACTCTGAAACCAAACTGCGGACCTACCACCAGATTTAAATTAACCATTTTTGTTTTGCCTGTATTAACTGCAATCAAAAGTGGTATATTAATGTAACGGAGATTGATTTTATTTTCTACTCCCTGATCTTCATACTTCTGCACCATGGTGTTAAAAATTATATCTCCTTCGACCCCTACATTATCCGAAAAATTGTATCCAAGGAGCGCTGCGAATCCTATACCGACGGTTGCCTTTCCTTTATAAAAGATGCCATTTGAGTTTTTAAGGTTAAGCGCTGAAAAAGTTGGCATTATCCGCATTCCGAATTCTGCTTGCGCTTTTGATTTGAATGTTGCTGACAGCAACAGAACTGTTACAGTGACTAAAAGAATGATTTTGCTTTTAAGGATTTTTTGCATTGAGTTTGTTTTTTATTTTTTAGAACTTTGTTTGACTGTAAGCAATACAAAGGTGAGTCCATGTTCGGGTAGCAGTGTTACACAATTATTTATTTCATTACACTATTCCCATTTTGGGCATTGCTTGGCACAAGTATTATAAATTGCACCCACTGTCAATTCAGTGATTCATTCATCTATGTTTAAATACGAACACAAGTCGAGTCCTTTAATTTCTACTGAAAAGTTTTACAAGCGACTGCGCGATAATTTTTTGTTAGCACTCGCCATTATCATGCTTTCACTGTTAATTGGTATTGGCGGCTATATGTTTTTTGCAGAGCTGCCTTTTGCCGATGCACTTTTAAATGCCAGCATGATATTGGGAGGAATGGGACCTGTGGATATACTTAAATCAAATACTGCCAAGTACTTTGCGTCCTTCTACGCACTGTACAGCGGCATTACATTAATCACCACGATAGGAATTTTGTTTGCGCCCATGGTACATCGTATCATGCACCGCTTCCATCTTGAAACAGAAGAGGAGGAAGAAGATGAATCCCAAAAATAATTTCCAACTGTTACAACGGTGAAATTACTTAGGCGTTTTTTTTACTTGTTATTTAAGTTTTGAAGTTTCCCCACTTCTTTTTTTATGATGGATGACAGCATCGTTTCTTTT
>JAHEZG010000402.1:0-850 GCA_023251195.1 Chitinophagaceae bacterium
AATTATTGCTGAAGCCATCTTCGAAGTAAATCGTTCATCAACTTTATGTACCGGTATTAAAGGAAATTCTTTTTGCAGCAGCAGAATAAAGGCATTCACTTTCGGGCTTAATTTATTGTCTTCGTTGCGCAATGTTTTCGGGTCGCCAATCACAAACACTTCAACGGGTTCACTACTGCAATAATCTTTTAAAAAATTTAAAGCTTCGTATGTGGGAACGGTAGTGAGCGAAGATGAAATAATTTTGGATAAATCAGTTACTGCAATGCCAACTCGTTTTTCTCCGTAATCAATTCCTAAAAGTCTTCCCATTTATCTAAGGTATAAATCTGTAAGCACAAAAATTGAAAACACTATGCTGGCAATACCATTGGTGGTGGCAAAAGCAATATTCACCTTGCTTAAATCTTCAGGCTTCACTAATTTTTGTTGATAGCCGAGCAGTATAATAAATAAAATTGCACCAATCCAGTAACTGATTCCGAAATTTCCTGAGAATCCTGCAAAAATTAACAGCGATGCAGAAATCAGATGAAGGCTTCGTGAAAATGCGAGGGCATTTTTTTTCCCTAACCAAGCCGGAATGCTGAATAATTTTTCTTTACGGTCAAACTCTTCATCCTGCAAAGCATAAATAATATCGAAACCTGAAACCCAGCTCATCACCAAGAAGGAAAATAATAACGGAAGGAAACTGAATTCGCCTGTAACTGCGAGATACGCACCAATAGGAGCCAACGATAAACCAAGTCCTAAAAATAAATGTGCAAGAGATGTAAATCGCTTGGTGTAACTGTAACCAAGCACAACGATTAAAGCAAAGGGTGATAAATAAAAGCACAAAGGATTA
>JAHEZG010000402.1:860-3027 GCA_023251195.1 Chitinophagaceae bacterium
TAATAAACCAGGTACACACAACAAAAAGAATTGAGAAGAAAATGACAAATAAAAAAGCCGCATCTGAAGAAATTTTTCCGGCAGGAATTTCTCTTGCTGAAGTCCGAGGGTTTTTTGCATCAATCTTTCTGTCGGCATACCGATTGAAACCCATTGCTGCACTTCGTGCACAAATCATACAGGCAATTACAAGCAAGAAAGTTTTCCAGTAGAAAAAATATTCCGCTTGAGAAATAGCCAGAAAATATCCAATCACTGCAAAGGGCATTGCGAATACTGTGTGACTGAATTTTATAAACGAAAAATATTTTTTCATCTTTTATTTTTTCTTGTCGAGCACATTTGCAGTGAATTCAATAACTGTGTAATTTGGAATGGTGTTGGCGGTTATATGAACAGCTTTGTGTTGTGCCCCGCCTTTTCCTAGCGAATTAAAAACCACTTTGATTACTCCTTCTTTTCCCGGCAGAATTGGTTCTTTTGAATACGAAGGTATTGTGCATCCGCAAGATGCTTTAGCTCCTCTTATTACTAACGGATTTTTTCCGGTGTTTTTAAAACTAAATTCGTGAGTGACTTTATCTCCTTCATATATATCACCGAAGTTAAAAATTTCTTCAGCAAATTCTATTGAAGTAAGTGTTGAATCGGTTAATCTTTCATTTGCAATTGGATTTTGGTCCATCATGTTTTGAATGGGACCGGCACCGTTTTTATTTTCAATAAAGTTTGATGGAAACTGAGGCTCTCTGGGTAATACAAATCGTAATATTTCTACAACCGCAATTGCAAAGAAACTCAATGCAAGCACCACGAGTGCAATGGTCTTAATATTTTCTTTCATCGGGCGCAAATTTATATCAGCATTATTGCTTTGCCGCCATTGAACCAATTTTTGATTTACGATTGGTAAAATATTCTTCCATTTCTGTTACACTTCTTGAATTGAAAGTCATTTTTTGCGAGAGCATTCCTTTGCGTGCAGCCAATGTTCCATAATGAATATCATGAATGCCGTTCAGATTATGCGCATCCGGATTAATACTTATTTCTACGCCGAGTTTCATAGTAAATTGTATCCATCTCCAATCTAAATCAAGTCGCCAAGGGTGGGCATTTATTTCGATTATGACATTGTTTTTTGCTGCTGCTTCTATCACTGCTTTGTGATTGATGGGGTAACCCATTCGTGACAGAAGTAATCGCCCTGTTGGGTGACCGAGAATTGTTGTGTATGGATTTTCTATGGCGCGAATCAATCGCTCTGTAGCTTTCTCTTCACTCATTTTAAAATTCTGGTGAATGGATGCAATCACAAAATCAAACCGTGATAAAATATCTTCATCATAATCCAGCGACCCATCACCTAAAATATCTGATTCAATTCCTTTGAATATTCTGAACGGAGAAAGTTTTTGGTTCAGTTTATCAATCTCATCGTGTTGTTGCAAAACCCGTTCAACTGAAAGTCCGCTTGCGTAGGTTGCAGATTTAGAGTGGTCGCTCATGCATAAATATTCATACCCAAGTTTCATGGAGTAACGCGCCATTTCTTCAATGGTATTATTTCCATCACTCCATTTTGAGTGAGCATGAACCACACCTTTTATATCTTTCGGTTCAATTAACTGCGGCAATTTATTTTCTGCTGCTAATTCAATTTCATTTATTCCTTCACGCAATTCAGGAAGAATAAAACTCAAACCTGCTGACTGATAAATTTCTTCTTCACTTGAAAAATATTTTGAATCAAAATCAGCAATTCTTTTTTTCACTTCTTCCACATGCAAATCATTTCCCGTTGTGATAAAAAGGTTTTTAAAGAAACTGTTTTTGTCACTGAAAGAAATATGAAACAAAGTTCCGGCAGTTGTTTTTGCATGAATGGTGTTTTCAACTTCTTCCAGTTGTTCGAACGGAGATTCATTCAGCATTTCCATTACTTCTTTCAAAGGAGCAGAAGTCAGTAAATCAATTTTGTCAAGTACTTCGCAGTAGCGGCGAAACTCTCCTGTGAAAGAAATTTCTTCATCCGAAAAATATTTTTTCAGCAACTGAAGCAGTAGTAAACTTTCTTCCTCCACTTCAGCATAGCGGAATTTGTTTTTGTGTTTCCTATAAAACTAAATGTTTTCTAAAACTGTTTTTTGTGTTTTCTCCCCAGAAC
>JAHEZG010000087.1 GCA_023251195.1 Chitinophagaceae bacterium
TATTGGGTATTTAATTTTTAACAGCTTAATCATATTTCTCTTTTACTGTAAACGGAAATTTCAGTGACTCGTTAATTTTTACTTTCGAAAAATTGATGAACAATCGGGTGTTGTCGGCATCGTTGAGCTGAACTTCTCTGTCCAAAGAGAAAGGATTTACATTGTCGCGGTTATAATTTTTATACTTCAGTTTTAAACTTTTGCCCATTGCACTGTCCACTAAGTCGGTGCTGAGCATGGTGAAATCGGGATTAAGTTCAATAAAACTTGTTCGTTTTTTTCCGTCGTTCTTCAGCATGTAAGTTGAATCTTCTTTTTTGGCTTTGAATTTTTTCTCGTCGAAAAAAATCGGGATGCCGCTGATGAGATTTTCAAACATGTTGTAATCCACTTCCACCGAAGTGAAATGGCTGAAGTATTTATAATCGTAGCTCGAAAATTTTTTGTTCAACCGGTCAATCACATAAACTGAATCCTTGGTGGCGAACACGCGCAAGCCTTCCACGCCCAATGAAGAAACCGAAATCCAGATGGCGCTGTCGTGCTTGATGCGAATGTTGGCATTGGCACTGCGCGAACCTTTATCGTCAGCTATTGTGATTTTTGCCTTTGCAGAAAAATAAACGAACTCGAAATTGTTTTCGCGCATACTGTCGCGCACCGATTGTGTGTTGGTGGTATCAACCAGCACTTCATTTTTTTTCACCGCTCTTTTAAATGTGAAACAGGCATTGAATAAAACGAGAATGAAAACAAAAAATCCAATCCGTTTATTCATACAGTTTTTTGTCGTTGATTTTTTTGTCGAGCCATTCTGATTCAGCATGAAACTCTTTTGCCTTCATCCAGTTTTCTAAAGCTTTATCGGTTTCTCCCAATTGAAATAAAATATCGCCGTAGTGTTCGAGTATGGTTCCGTTTTTATCGCCGCCGTTTTGTACCGCTTTTTCAATTTGTGTTTTTGCTTCCTGATATTTTTTCTCCTTGTAAAGCACCCATGCATAAGTATCTAAGTTGCCTGCATTGTTCGGGTTTGCTTTTATTGCTTTCTGAATCACCACTTCTGCTCTGTCTAATTTCTCACCTCTTAACGATAAATAGTAAGCATAATTGTTCATGGCAAAATAATTTTCATCATCAAGCGATAAACTCAATTCGTAACAACTATCCGATGCAGAATATTTTTTCAAACCATTGTATGCTTCGGCAATGGTTGAATACAATTCAGCCATTAGTTTTTTATCATCACTTCCGATAACGATTGCCTGCGAGATTGCTGTAACAGCATCGTTGTATTTTTTACTTTGCAATTTCGCTGCACCCAACATGTAAAACGGTAATCCCTGCGCGGGAAATAATTCGGTGCATCGCATGGCATCATTGGCTAAACTGTCGTTCAATTTCAATGCAGATTCTAAATACAAAACCTGTTGCCAGATGGTGAACTTGCTGTTGTCCAACTTTAATGCAGACTGATATTGCTGCAGTGCATTTGCATTTTGTTCCAACTGATTCAACACATCGGCATACATGGCGAATGCTTTTGCTTCAGTGGGATGAGTAGCGATTAAGATTTCGCCTAACTGAACTGCTTCATTTTTTCTGGGTTCGTCATTCAGGTATGGTAAGTAGGTCAGCAACACTTTCACTTTATTATCAATATCCATTGATGGCGAAGCGAAAACTTTTTTCATGGCTTCGAAATATTTTTCGTTGTCGCCATTTCTTCTGTAATAATCTGATAAAGCCAATTGTGCAGTTGCATTTTTCGGATCTGCATCAGCTAATTTTTTTACTGCCTCTAAAACTTTTTCATTGTCACCCATCTTGGTGTACATATCGGCAAGCATGGCGAGAAATCTTGGTTCAGTTGGATTCGCATCTGAGAGTTTTTGAATTTCTGCAATTCCCAGATTCTCTTTTCCCATTTTGTTGTAGAGTCGCTGCTTTTCCATTGCCAGATCTTCCTGCACACCAACTTGTTGTTCAATTTTATTGTACTGGTCAATCGCCTGTTGATTCTGTCCGGCGAGTGAAAGAAAATATGCGTAGTTAAAAAGATAGTCAACATTGTTTGGCGCTTGCTTGCACAACAATCCATAAACTTCACCTGCTGCTTTCGGATTTCCGCTACGGTTTAAAATCTCAGCATACAATTGCTCGTAATATTTATTGGTCGGACTTTGCTTCACCGAAATTTTTATGTGCACGAGTGCTTCAGTATATTTCTGAGTCTGGTATAAAATATTTGCCATCTGAAAATTCACCGCATCATTCTCAGGTTGAATTTTCAAACATGCTTCGTAAAGCGATAATGCTTTTTGCGCATCGCCGAGTATCTCCTGTTTTTTTGCTTCGAGAAAAGTATTTTCCAGTTCAGTTGCTCTCGGGTCTTGTCCGATAACATCATTCACTTTTGCTTCGGGTTGATTTTCAACCTTGGTTGTAGACTCAGTGGTTTTGCAAGCAGTGAATAGTGAAGAGTGAAGAGTGAAGAGTGAAATAATTATTGGCAAAGAAATTTTTCGTGAAGAAAAATTTCTGGTAAATGAAATGAGAGAGAGAAAAATATTATTTGAAAACTGAATCATGATTCTGTTGAATAATCGCCGAGACTTAAATCGGAAGGTTTTGATTCTATTGATGCATTGCTTCCAATCATGCTGTTGTTTATCACCCTGTAATGAATTTGTGTTTGATTTTGTATGATGCTGTTTTCAACTCTGCTGTTTTCAATTCTGCTTCCTGAACCAACTGAAACATACGGACCGACAACTGAATTTTTTATCACGACTTTTTCTCCAACGAAACAAGGAGGAATGATTACCGAGTTTTCCATAACGGCACTTGCAGCAACCAATTGTTTGTGCTTGGTTAATTCGAGCACGCGCTGATTGGTGTAAACAGTTGCATCCTTGTTGCCGCAGTCGAGCCACTCTTTTACTTCGGCAGTAACGAGTTTCATGCCCTTGCTTTTCATGTTCTCCAACGCATCAGTGATTTGATATTCTCCCTTGATGCGGATGTTTTTATCAATCAGGTATTGCAATTCCTTTTCAAGATTCACTCCATCACGGAAATAATAAATGCCGATAATGGCAAGGTCAGAAATAAATGTCGGCGATTTTTCCACGAACTCTTTTACCACATGATTTTCATCCAACACCACTACTCCGAAAGCTGATGGGTCGGGAATGCGATGCACCCAAATGATTCCGTCTTTCGATTTATCAATTTTAAAATCAGCGTAGAATAAAGTATCAGCAAAAGCAACAATCACATTTTCAGTTAAACATTCACGCGCACACAAAATGGCGTGAGCAGTTCCGAGTGCTTCGTCCTGATAAAATATTTTTCCTTTTGCGCCAACACTCTGCGCAATGGATAACAAATTTTTTTCTACTTCTTCACCAAAGTGTCCGACCACAAAAGCAATTTCGTGAATATCATCGGCGCACATTTCTGAAATGTCTTCCACCAGTCGCTGCACAATCGGTTTGCCACCAACTGCAATTAATGGTTTAGGTGTGGTGAGTGTATGCGGGCGCATCCGTTTTCCCATACCCGCCATTGGAATAATTATGTTCATGTATAAATTAAAAAGTAAAATTTAAAAAGTAAAAATGTTGAAGACCAAAGTTGCTTCATCATCAAATTATCAAATTACCAAATCATCAAATTATTTTATTCCGGTTGAACCAAATCCACCAGCGCCGCGTGAAGTTTCTTCTAATTCTTCCACTGCTTCCCAATTGATTTGTTCGAATTTTGAAATTACCATTTGAGCAACTCTCTCGCCGTGTTCTATGATTTGAGTTTCAGTTGAAAGGTTTATCACTATCACTTTTATTTCTCCACGGTAATCGCTGTCAATGGTACCGGGTGTATTGAGCATGGTCAATCCCTTTTTCACTGCCAATCCGCTGCGTGGACGAATCTGTGCTTCAAATCCAAGCGGCAATTCAATGAACAAACCGGTTGGAACCAGTGTGCGCTCCATTGGTTTCAACTCAATGGTTGCAGTGAGGTTTGCGCGCAAATCCATTCCAGCAGAACCGGTGGTTTCGTAAGACGGCAATGCGTTGGAAGAGTGATTGATGATTTTAATTTTCATGAGGCGAAAGTAAGGAATGAGGTTGAAGAATGAATTTTGAAATACCAACCTTAAATACAATTTACCACGGAGGCACGGAGTGCATAGAGAAACACTAAAAAAAAATTTAACGAGCAGAGTTGGAGGGAAAGGGAAATTATTTTGGCTGAAAGATTTTGTAGGAACAATTATTTATAAAAGTAGAATACAGTTCTGTCATAATCCACAATCTTGTTCAAGGTCTTATTCTTATTATAATAGTAATCCCTTTGTCTTTTTAAATTATTTGATGAATCATACTGTTTTTCAGATTTCAAAAGACCATTAGCATATTCATATTTTGTTGTTCTGTCCAATTTATTTCTTTCAAATTCTTTTTCTTCAATAATGTTATTGTCATTGTAACTCTTTTTAAAAACATACGCGGTGTCAATGTTATCAAATATTTTCATCCATCTTATTTCATTTCCATTGTTGTCATAATCATAAACAAGGTCATTGAAATGGTTATTGTAAGTAACTCTTTTATTTTTTAGCAAACTGTTTTGATAAGAGCAGTCAGTTACCATGTCAGTATCACCCGCAGAATTAAACTCAATCTCTTTAATAAGAAATGAATCACGATAGAATGCTCTGCCTTTTAAGAATCCGTTTTTTGTCTGATAAACTTCTTGATATTGTTTTGATTTTTTTAATTCAGATTCAGTATTGAAAATCATTAAATTTTTAATTTCTCCATCCTCCTTCTTAGATTCATACGAATGAGTGATTCTTATATGCAATACTGTGTCGTAAGTATAATCGCTTATGATAAACCCATATTTCGAATGAGACCATGTATAATTCATTAATAAATTATTCTCATAAGAGTAAGTCAATATTTGGCTCATTCCATACTGAGGAAAGCTTTTCCATAAAACCAATCTTTGGTTCTCATCAAACTTTTGAATCAGCAATGTGTCAGTCCCGCTCATATCAAGAATCATTTTGAGTTTCCCTGATTCCTGTCCAAATAAAGAATTGCATGAAACCAACAACGCATAAAAAACAAAAACTGAAGTATTTTTTTTCACTAAAATATTTTTTCTCTGACAAATTTAATACGCATGACTCGATAAGGGATTATTTCATTTCACTCTTCCAATTCTTCTCCACAAAAAATACCAAGCCGACGAACGAAGCAACAGTTATTGTTGAGGCGAGCACATACAACACTCGACTGCTTTCGAATAGCTGATGAAAATATGGATTGCAAAACCAACCAATGAACAATGCGAGTCCGACATAGAACAAAAACTTTTTTATATCATAAGGCACATGATAAAATTTTTGTCCGGAGAAATAAGAAGCAATCATCATGCTTGCATAACATGCCAGTGTTGCCCATGCAGAACCGAGGTATCCGATTTTTGGAATGAGATAAAAATTTAGTGCGATAGTTATGACTGCACCCATCACTGAAATGTAGGAACCGAATAATGTTTTGTCGGTGAGCTTGTACCAGATGGTTAAGTTGTAGTAAATACCGAGACACAAATTCGCCAGCAAGAGTATGGGAACGATTTTCAATCCTTCGTAATAATTTACATCTCTCAGAAAAAGTGTTTTGAAAATATCCAGCGAACACATCACGAAAATGAAAATGATGCTGCACGCAATCACAAAATAATTCATGGTGCGGGCGTACATAATTTTTGCATCCGATTTTTTTGATTCGTTAAAGAAGAAAGGTTCGGCTGCCATTCGATATGCCTGCACAAACAAAGTCATCAGTAAACTGAGTTTGTAACTCGCGCTGTAAATACCCACGAGCGCTAAATTTTTTTCATGGTCATAAGGAAGAAAATTCTGTAACAGTACACGGTCGAGTGTTTCATTTACCATTCCGGCAAGCCCCACAATTAATAATGGCAAACTATATAGCAACATTTTTTTCCAGATAACGAAATCCATTTTCAGTTTGCCCGATGAATTTTCAACTTCAATTTCTGAATCGAGTGAATCTGTTTTTGATTTTTCCATCCGCACTTTCCGTACCATGTAAATAACAACTACAAGTGTAACAGCGCTTGCAATCAGGTTGCTGATAAATACATAAATGATAGAATCAGATTCCAATTTATGAAACCACTCTCCGGTTTTTAGATAAGGTTGAATTACCAGAAACCAAACTGTGAAACAAACATTCACCAATACATTAATCAGTTTTATCATTCCGTATTTCACCGGACGATTTTCCAAGCGCAATCGCGCAAACGGAATGGCGCTGATTGCATCCAGCGCCAGCACCCACGCAAAGCAAATTACAAAGTCAGCGTGATTCGGAAAATGAATGAACGCGGCTATTGAAGGAGCGAAAAAAGAAATCAATACTCCGAAAAAAACAGAACTAACGAGTACAGAGATTTGTGCAGTTGCATAAATTTTTTGTTTGTTCTTTTCGTGTGTGGCAAACCGGAAGAAGCCCGTTTCCATTCCATAAGTAAAAAGCACATTCATTAAACTCACATACGCATACAAGGCGCTCACCACTCCGTAATCTGACGGAATAAAGACAGCAGTGTGCAGCGGCAACAGCATGTAATTAATAAACCGCGCAAGCATGGTAGATAATCCATACACTACTGTTTGCCCTGCGAGTTTTTTAATTACACTGTTCAAGAGAAATACAATTTGATGATTTGGTGATTTGATAATTTGATGATGAACTTCATTTTCAAAATATCAATTTCCTTTTCGTAAAAATAAATTCAACGCAGTGTGTGATTGAAAAGTGTTTCAACAGAAAAAAATAGTTCTGTACAAAATGAAAATAAAAAAAGAGGGCTGTTCAAAATCGAACAGCCCTCTTTTAAAATTATAAATCAGGAAATCTTTAAACTGTAATCATTTGCTTGGTTCCCTGAAAAACCTCTCCTCCGCAACTATCGCTGGTAGCACCAGTAGCCGATGCAAGCACATTCATTTCGCCACGCACGCGCAGCACACCCATTAAGGCAATAATAATTGCTTCTTTAAATTTAATGGTAGCAGCATCTGGCACCACCAATTGCACAGGGGCATGGGCCTTTATTCTTTCTATTAAAAATTTGTTAAACGCTCCACCTCCTGTTACCAGCATTTGATGGCCTGCATCTTTTGATATATTTTCATTCGCCATAACCGTATTTAAATCTTTTCCGATTTGCATGGCTATGTGTTCAACAGCTGTACACAATTTATCTTCATTGCTCATTCTGTACTTACGAAACATGGGCATAAACACTTTTGTAACCCATCCACCCCCCAATGATTTCGGGTAGGCCTTTTCATAATACCACTGTGTATTTAAATCATTTAACAATTCGTCATGAACTTTTCCTTCGCGGGCAATCAATCCATCCTTATCAACTTCGAGGTCAATTTCACCAGCTAAAAAGTTAAGAACCATGTTACAACCAGATACATCCCATCCCAACATTCTTCCATCATCGAGTTTAGCAGACAGATTAGAAATTCCGCCAAGGTTCAGGCAGAATTTAAAACCACTATACAATAATTTATCACCTATCGGGGCAATTGGAGTTCCTTGTCCATTGAGCGCTACATCAGTTGTGCGGAAATTGCATACAACCGGATAACCGGTTTCAGCGGCAATGGCAGCACCGTCACCAATCTGACTTGTCATTTGATTTTCAGGTTGATGAAAAACAGTTTGACCGTGTGATGCAATGAAATCAATTTTCCCACCCAATTGTTTTTCCTCAATGAAGTTGCGGGCTACTTCACCTAAGTAGTGACCGAAAAATGCATCGGTCTTTAAATAAGTTACAGCGTTTTGAAGCACCAGACTTTGCAAACGCAATTTCCATTTTTGCGGAAACGGAATACAATCGGCTACTTCAATTTTGTAAGTATACGCACCATTGTTTTCTTCAATGATGCAATAAGCTAAATCCACTCCATCCATGGAGGTGCCGGTCATCATGCTGACCACTCGATACTGTTTCATAAAATTTGTTTAAAGTTTAAAATTCAATTTATGTGTTACGCCAATATTTTATATTGGAATTTTAATGAGCGCAAATCTAATTTGCCGAATTAACCATTCAATCATTTTTTTTATTAAAGGCTACCTAAAAAATTAAAATAATTACCTTAGTAAAGTGATGTTGCCTTTTTTAATTATTAAATCTCCATCGTACGATTCAGCCACGATGTAATAAACATATACTCCCATTGGTGAGGTAAATCCTTTGGCTGCACTGCCATCCCATGGAGTTTCATCATAACCGTTTGTGGTGTAAACGATTTGACCCCACCTGTTATAAATTGTTAATTCATTTATTTTTCTGATTCCTTTAGTGAAGTAGATAAAAAAGTCGTTGAAACCATCGCCATTGGGTGTAAATGCATTTGGTACATACAACTCATGAAAATGCGTGACCAGAATAACAACAGTATCAGAGGCAGAACATCCGAATTCATTAACAATAGTTAAAGTATAAGTGGTGGTATTTAACGGAAATGCAACAGGCCAGTCGGTGGTTGCATCACTTAAATCCTGAGGTGGCGACCATAAAAAACTATCGCCTCCCGAACCTTGCAACTGAAATTTTTCACCCTGATTAATGGTGCCGCCCGGTCCTGCATTTGCAACAGGAATCGGATTCACATTCACAATAACAGTATCAACATCAAAACACGAACCGATAAAGGATGTAACAGTAAATGTTGTATTCTCATGCGGATAAACAAATGGCGCAATCACATGTGAGTTAGAAGTGATGACAGATGGCTCCCATTGATAATAAACTGCATTGCTTGAAAATAATTGCAGCGGTTGATTCATGCATATTGTTGTATCAGGTCCTGCCATAGAAATAACTGTATCAACCACCAGTATAATTGCTGAATCAATGTTTACGCAATTATGAGAATCAGTTATCGTTACAAAGTAAGTAGTATTCACATCCGGTTGAGCCATCGGATTTGAAATATTCGTATTGCTTAAATTATAATTCGGGCTCCATGAATAATTAATTCCATTTTCAGCAATCAGCCTTAAACTATCGATGTCACAAATCATGGTATCGGGACCTGCATTGGGTGAGGGTAACGAGTAAACAAGTACATCTTTTGTTAAAGTATCCTTACAACCAAAATTGTTAGCTGAAATTAGCGTTACATTATAAGTTCCGCCTTGATCGTAAACATTATTTGGATTTTGAAGGATTGAATTATTTCCATCATCAAAATTCCAATTCCATGAATTCATAAATCCTTCCAGTGAAATTGACCCGTCAATAAAACTTGTTGGAGTTAACACGCAAACTGTATCAAATGAAAAATCAGTCTGAATCGGATAATGAATGCTAACTACCTTTATAGCTGTGTCACTACAAGGCAATCCCGGATTTACGATAAGTGTAACAGTATAATTTCCGATTCCGGGATAAACATAAATCGGATGTTGTGAATCCGCGGTATCAGCAAAAGTATTAGGGTCGCCGAAATTCCAATTAAGAAACTGGTCGCCGATACTCGCATCCTGAAATTTAATTCCAAAATTTCCACACGATAAAACCGTGTCAGCATTTCCGCTTGAAGTATGAAACTTTGCCAACACAGCCGGATCACACAGTGTTACATTAAACTGAAAATCTCTGCGGTCTTCTCCTAACAAAATTCCATTGCGATATTCTTTTACACAAACACCAACAACAAATTGTCCTGCTGCGTCAGGGTCAGCAGATAAAATTCCGGTAACATGATCAATTACCATTTGTGGTGTGCTGCTTACCTGGTTGGTCATGTTAAACGGCGGAACCCAAATTACGGTTCCATAGGGTGGACCACTTGGAGGTTGTGGCATTGGATTTCCGGAAGTTGCCCCTTCGTAAGGCGTGCAAAAAGAATACACAAGAGAATCTCCATCAATATCAGTAGCTGAATGATCAAACTCCAGATGCATTCCTGCACAAATGGCAATCGGAGGATAATTATTAAAATAAGGACTGCTGTTATATCCATAAATGCTTACATCCGGAATTTTGGCAATGTAGGTAGAACCAACATTTCCGGGATCAAGAATATTTAATATGGTACCATTACGACAACATCGTTGGTAAACTATCTGATATCCCCCATTTACTGGTGGGAGATTTTCAGTTGATGTATAAATTGCCTGTTCAACACAAATATCAGGTGGAGTGGTAATGCAAGGGTTATTTAAATTCGGTTGTATATGAGTTACTGCCGGATTTCCTAAATTAATGGTTGACAATAATGAACCCTGACCATTAAAAACACCTAGCACAGCCGGATCATCAAACGGCGCCTGACCGGTGTTACAATCGCGATAAACCTTCAGTGTGATTTTATAATTGTTATTGCCAAGATATTTGTAAGTGATTTCACCACCAATAATGTGCGTGGCAAAAACTCTTGTGGTGAAAAGAGAAATAAAAATAAATAGCAGATACCTCAGCTTCATCTTTTATTAATAATGGAAAAGTAGCCATTACATTGCTCAAAGCAAACCTTTTTATGTCAGATTTTTGTCATGAACTGACTTCACAATCTAAGCAAAGATTACTTGTTCAGTAAAATATTTTTCACTTGCGCAATATTTTATCAATCTCTTCATTTAACCGATTAGAAAAAACTGCACAACGAATTTCATTCGTAAGTTCTTTCTGCTTTCTAAAAGCATTTATTCATTTACCTTTGTTTCAATTCAGAAAATCATTCAGCCCTCAATGGATATTCAAGCCGGACCGCTTCTCGAAAAAATTATTCTGCCCGAAGACCTTCGCAAACTTCCGAAAGACCAATTAGTGGAAGTAACGAAGGAGCTTCGTCAATTTATTATTGATTCGGTTTCGGTTTATGGCGGACACTTCGGTGCGAGTTTGGGTGTGGTGGAATTAACGGTTGCGTTGCATTATGCTTTTAATACTCCTTACGACCAACTGGTTTGGGATGTCGGGCACCAGGCGTATGGCCACAAGATTTTAACAGGAAGAAGAAAAAATTTTCAAACAAACAGAAAGTGGAAAGGGCTTGCAGGTTTTCCAACACGGAGCGAAAGTGAGTATGATACTTTCGGTGTCGGTCACTCATCCACTTCTATTTCTGCCGCGCTTGGTATGGCGGTGGCTTCGCAATTGCAAAACCTAAATGACAAGCAACACATTGCAGTAATTGGTGATGGCTCCATGACTGCAGGATTAGCTTTCGAAGGAATGAATCAGGCGGGCGTGCTTAATAGCAATTTGCTTATTGTGCTCAATGATAACTGCATGAGCATTGACCCGAATGTGGGCGCACTGAAAGAATACCTCACTGATATAACTACTTCGAAAACTTATAACCGCACGCGCAACGAACTGTGGAACATCATCGGAAAAATTTCGGGCAAGGCGGGACAATCGCGATTGAGTAAAGTGGAGGCATCACTTAAAGGAATTCTTTCCAAGAGCTCCAACATTTTCGAAGCGCTGAATCTCCGCTACTTCGGTCCGGTGGACGGGCACGATGTAAATCACTTAGTGGAAATATTTACAGACCTGAAAAAAATTCCCGGGCCTAAACTGTTACACATCGTAACGGTGAAAGGGAAAGGATACGAACTGGCAGAGCAGGACCAAACCAAGTGGCACGCGCCGGGTTTGTTTGATGCAGCAACCGGAGAAATAAAAAAGAAAATTTCTGTTGAACTCACTCCACCAAAATATCAGGATGTTTTTGGAAACACGATTGTGGAGCTTGCAGAAAAAAATGAAAAGATTGTCGGCATTACTCCCGCCATGCCTTCAGGTTGTTCATTAAATATTATGATGAAGGCGATGCCGCACCGCGCATTTGATGTGGGCATTGC
>JAHEZG010000403.1 GCA_023251195.1 Chitinophagaceae bacterium
TTGCGAAGGATTACAGTTTGACCCGGTGTTTGACGATGTAGAATCGTTAAACGAAAAAGCATTTCACAATGAAATATCTGTTACCAAATTATCGTTTCACGCATGGTTGTATTTGCAGGAAAAATATTCACTGCTCGATTCAGGTGCAGCTTTGGGAAATGGCTGTGGTCCGATTTTGATTTCGAAAAATGAATTGACTGATGAAGAATTAAAAACTGCACGGGTAGCCATTCCGGGTAAGTACACTACGGCAAATTTATTATTGAAAATATTTTATCCGATCATTCAAAATAAAACTGAAATGATTTTTTCAGCAATTGAAAATGCATTGTTGAATGAAGAAGTTGCAGCCGGAGTTATCATTCACGAAAATCGTTTTACTTATCAGGTGAAAGGATTAAAAAAGATTTGCGATTTGGGCGAACGGTGGGAAACAGGAACCCACTCACCTATTCCGCTCGGTGGAATATTTACAACTGCTTCTGAAGGTTCCGAATTTCATTCTTCCATCAGCAGAATTATAAAACGCAGTATTGAATATGCCTGGCTCCACCAGGAAGAAACCATGAAATTTGTAAAACAATATTCTCAGGAAATGAATGAAACTGTAATGAAGCAGCACATTAATTTGTATGTGAATGAATTTACTCTGTCATTGGGAATAGAAGGAAATAATGCGATTGAAATTCTTAAAAAGAAATTCCAATTAGTTTAAGAATATTATTAAAATCAATTCAAATAAACTTAAGCCTTATTGCACTGATGTAAACTAAAATGTAAGAAAGAATTATTACCGTAAATGCAGACATCGGCATCAATATAGCAGCCTCTAACGGCGACATGGTTCCTTGAACGGCAAATGAAATCCCGATAATGTTGTAAGCCAGTGATACAATAAATATTCCCTTTATAATATTTAATCCTGAACGGGTGAATCGCAAAACCTCAGGCAAACGAATTACAATTTTCCCATCCATTATAACATCAGATGCCGGAGTGAACTGAGTGATTTTATCAGTGATAGATATTCCTGTATCAGCTTGCTGCAATGCTCCTGCATCATTTAATCCATCGCCAGCCATTACTACTTTTTTTCCTTGGTCTTGCAGTTGTTTTATGAATTGCAGTTTATCTGATGGTGATTGATTGAAATGCATTTCATCGGTTTGATAAAATTCAGAAAGAAATTTTTTATCTCCCTCGTTATCCCCTGACAAAAGAAAAAGAGAAAATCTGTTTCGCAAATTTTTCATCAATCCCCTCAATCCTTTTCGGTAGGCTTGCTTGAAAGAAAAATATCCCAGTATTTCATTTTCTATCTGAATAAAAACTGTTTGGTTGTTTATGAGATTTCTGTTTTCTGCCCCCACAAAGGTTGCAGACCCCAGTTTAATTTTTTTTCCTTCAATCAATCCATCAATTCCCTTTCCTGAAGTTTCAATAAAATCACGAACTTTTTTCAGTCCGAAATTTTTTAAACTTTCATACATCGTTCTGCTCAACGGGTGTGATGATTGGTAGGCCAATGAAGCAATCATTGATTTTTGATTTGCCGTTAATTCATCGCCAATAAAATTTAAATCCGATTCATCCTGCAACGAAAGTGTTCCGGTTTTATCAAAAACAATTGCATCACACTTAGCCAAAGTTTCAATTACCGCTGTGTTCTTAACATAAAAACCAATACGCCCAAGAAAACGAACCACATGCCCCATGGTGAACGGAACAGTAATAGCCAATGCACACGGACATGCAATAATTAAAACAGCGGTCAGTGCCTGCATTGCAGTTTTAATATTTTTCGGATACCAATAAAGAAATGCCGTAACAGCAATTAAAATAATTACGATGGTGAAATATTTTGAAATGGTATCAGCCAATCTAGAAATATTTTCATTTTTCTTTTTGGTGAATGCATCGTTGTTCCACAACCGAGTGAGGTAACTCTGAGATACAATTTGCGAAACTTCCAATTCAATGGCAGAACCTTTCTGTCTTCCTCCGGCATAAATAGTATCACCTTTCTTTTTCAGCACCGGCGCTGATTCTCCGGTGACAAAACTGTAATCAATGGAAGCATGCGGGCTTACCAAAATGGCATCGGCAGGAATAACTTCTTCGCTGTGAATAATAATTTTATCTGTTGGCTTTAACTTGTTGACAGCTATAGAAATTTCTCCCTCTTTACTTTTCAACTGAACAGCAAGCGGGAAGTACGATTTGTAATCGCGTTCAAACGAAAGCGTTTCATAAGTTTTATTCTGAAAATATCTACCCAACAATAAAAAGAAAATCAATCCGCACATTGAATCGAAATAGCCTGCGCCGGTGTGCGTAAGAATTTCATAACTGCTGCGAACAAGCATGGCTAAAATTCCCAGTGCAATTGGCAAATCAATATTGAAATATTTTTCACGCAATCCTTTAAATGCATTCACGAAATAATCCTGCGCTCCATAAACAACAACAGGTATTGCCAATGCCAAATTCAGGTAACCGAAAATATTTTTCCATGAAGCAGACAAACCATTTTCACCTGCGAGGTATTCAGGAAAGGAAAGCAACATGATATTTCCAAAAGCAAATCCTGTTAATCCAATCTGGTAAATGAGCTTGCGCGATGTTTTTGATTTTCCCTTTCCTTCCAGTGCATTCATGTTCAATTCGGGTTCGTAACCCAGGCGAACCATCAACTCCACTACTTCGCGCAACGAAGTTTCCTGCTGTTTAAAATTAATGGTGACTTCCTTCTTCAGAAAATTCACTTCACTTTTCATCACTCCACTATTAAGTGCATGTAATCGTTCCAATAAATAAATACAAGAACTGCAATGAATTCTTGGAATTGAAAACTGCACAACCGTTGTTTCATTATCTCTGAATCGATAAAAGTGTTGCGCTACTGTTTCATCATCTAAAAAAGAAAACCGTCCACCGGTTGGTGATTTAATTTTATTTCCCGATTGCTCATTGAGCGAATAGTAAGAGCACAAATTGTTTTCATCCAATAATTC
>JAHEZG010000088.1 GCA_023251195.1 Chitinophagaceae bacterium
CCGGTGTTTTCACCACACCATCTACTATAACAAAGACATTCATCGAACCTATTTCTTCGGCATAGCGAAATTCAAAACCATCCATCCACAAAACCTGATCGTATCCTTTTGCAATAGCTTCTTTTAAAGGCAACATGCTTGCACCATAATTTCCGGATGCTTTAGCATAACCGGTTCCACCGGGAAATGCGCGCACATATTTATCGGCAGCTAAAACTTTTACCGGTTTTGAATAATACCTGCCGGCAGGTGAAGTGATAATGCAGAAAGTAAAACTCTCGGTTGGTTTAATGCCAACATGCACATCGGTCGCGAACATAAATGGGCGCAGATACAACGAACAACCATCGTGAGTCGGAATCCATGATTTATCAATTGAAACTAATTCGTTGAGTGCGGCATTAAAAAGATCGAACGGAATTTCAGGCATGCCCATTCTTACAGCAGAAATATTCCAGCGCTTGTGGTTCTGATCGGTGCGGAACAACAATGCATTTCCGTTTTCATCTTTGAATGCTTTCATGCCTTCGAAAATTGCCTGACCATAATGCATGAATGAACTCGCAGGACTCAAGTGTAAATCGCCAAAAGGAACAATGCGCGCATTCTGCCACTGACCATCAGCATACTCTGCCAGAAACATGTGATCAGAATAAAATTTTCCGAATTGCAGATTATCAAAATCCACTTCACCAATCCGTGAATTTTTTGCTCGCGTAATTTCAATCGTATAATCCATTTGCTGAATGTTCTGTTGAATACAAACCTAAATTAATTCTTCATATTGCCCAATCGGTTTGCATTTGTTTGTTTGGAAAAGATGAAGTAAACACGGTACTGAATTTTTAAAAATAAATCCAGTGTGCTTTCAGTTTTCGTACACTGCTATATTCTAATGCAGGAGCAGGAAATTTAATTACATCCGCCAGTTCGAATATTGTTTTCAGAAAATGCGAATTGGTTTTTATTCGGCTGAACGAAACATCCGGAGTGAGATAAAATTGTCGTGTTCTACTTATATCGGTTCGAATTATTTCAGATCCGTTTTCATCGGTCCATGTATTTTCAAATCCTCCGAGCATTCCTTCGGCACCATAACCTATAGCAATGTTCAACCACTTTGGAAAATTATTTTCTTTGCTGATGAACATTGAAGGATTTACTGAAAGCCAGTAGGTTTGTCCATTATAATCTTTCATCACTAATTCAGGAATGGAAGCGCCATATAAATCTCTGGCGCGTGGTGTAACATCAGTAGTGTATTTCACCGGATGAGAGGAAAATTTTAATCGTATCCGTTGCTCATTCCACAAAATATTTTGTGAAACATTAATGGCTGAACCAAGCGTGTTAGCTGAAATATCGCCAACAGAAAAACCCCATTTAGAAGAGAAGCCATCGAGTATTTCAATTGTGGTTTGCAAAGTAAAACCGGTGAGTCCGCCAAGTATTGCTGCTTTGTTTTTTTTCATACCTGCCCATTTAAAGGCCATGGTGCTCCACTGACTTTCTATGTATGCAGTGTAACAGTGCCCGACTTTATCAACCTGATTCCACTCGCCATTGTCGTTGAAGAAATGAAAATTGCTGCGCGGATAATTTTTATACCACAATGCATTCAGCCCGATCATTGTTGTTCCATAAATGCCAACCCAGCTTCCGGCAACAGTTACCACGCGACCTTTGCGCAGCGAATCGGCAGGAGTGAGGAAGGATGGTTGTGCAGAAAGTTTGCACGAAAAAAGAAGCAGCAGAATAAAAGTGTAACGACGAATCATCAGTGTTCAAATGTATTGAATGATTTATTGCATTTTAATTTTTATGATAATGCGAATGCACAAGTTATTTTGTTAAATGAAAAAAATATTGGGTTACCTTTAGAACAGAAAAACAAAGGGGTATGAAACAACTATTTGAAAAAAAAATGACAGCGCTTTTTTTAGTGATCATGTTATGGGTGATAGCAGCCGGTATTGCCACTTTTGTAAATAATAAATCAGTAAAAGAAAATAACCGGATGCTGCAGCACACCCATGAAGTCAGGTTTCAGACTGAAACCATTTTTTCATTGATTCAGGATATTGTATTAAGCAGCAGGGGATATGTTATAACAGGCGATTCCGTTTTTCTAAAACCATTTTATAATGCCAGAATAAAAATGATTGATGAGCAAGCCAGCCTAAAAGATTTATTCAGTAAGAATGACAATGAAAACAAAGAGTTAAAAACATTGAACGAACTGATTAATAAACGGATTGACTATTCGATTGAAACGATTCAACTCAGAAAAGACAGCGGGTTCAATGCTGCACAACAACTGGTTGCCACGCGCAATGGCAAGTTTTATCTGGATGAAATAAGATCAGCCATTGAAACCATACAAGCAGAAGAAAACCGGATATTGGAAAGTCGTATGGAAAGAATTCATACAAGTAACAGGAACTTCAACCTTTCATTTTATGCGTTGATCGGAAGCATTTTGTTTATGGTGGTTTTCGTTGCGCTGAGCATTCGTGACGATTTGAAATTCAGATCAGAAGCTGAAGTAAAGTTAAAGGAGTACAAACATTTTTTTGACAGCAGCAATGACTTACTCTGTATTGCCAATGTGGATGGTTATTTTGAAATTATAAATCCTGCTTTTGAAAAATTACTTGGGTACAAAAGCGATGAAATGACTGAAAACCAATTTCTGAATTATGTGCATCCGGATGATATTGATTTGACGCTTACTGAAATTGAAAAATTAAAAGGCGGGGCACTCACTATTGGCTTCTTAAACCGCTATCGAAAAAAAGATGGCACTTATGTTTTATTAAACTGGAATTCAACTCCCGATTCGTTTACCGGAAAATTATATGCTGTTGCACGGGTAGTAAATTAAATACCGCAATGAATATAAATGAGCAGAAGAAGTTGTTTGTTCAAAAATCAAAATTTATATGTTTAAAAATGAAATGGCTGTGTAACTCTATTATCTTTTAGTAAGTATGATTTTATTAAAACCAAAACTGCTTATTGTTGAAAGATAAATGAATAGAAAATCAGGCTTTAACAGAATAAATAAAACACAAGAGTTTTTAAAAAAAATCGGGAGTATTTTTTTTATACACGAACCACACGAATTGGGTTTTCAATACATTTATCATTCTTAAATAAAAATGACTTCTTGAAAGTAAAATTTTTCTGTTTGGTTTTATCGCAGGCTTTTTATTTTTCAATGTACTGCGTGGCACAACGGTTTCCATCGTATGATACGCCTGTGTTTCCGGATACTGTTTTCTTTCAACCTGCTGATAAACTGGTCACTTCTTACGAGGACTTTAAGCAATACCAGGTAGTTGATACCATACTATTTCCTTATGTGTTATTAGTGAGAAGATTTGATTCGGTGCAACATGTTTCAATATTGAGTTTGCAGGAAAGGTTATTTCAAATAGCTGATACAGGGAAGATAAGGTGTTACACTTACTTCATTGCTAAAACGAGGCCATACAATGTGGAGCTTTATGCAATGAATAATTGGATGTATGAATTTCCGATACGATCGAAATTACCATGCACCTGCCAGCATTTTCCGTTTGGTTTATTTATCGATCATAAATATTCGAACCTGTTACAGCAAAACATGTTTGTGGTAATGAGCACAAACACAAAAACAGTAACAGCCGGTCAGGGTTATTCCGAAACTGTTACCCGAATGCAATTGTGGAACATGAATGATTTCAGTTTTATCACTCTCATACATCATTTACATTACGAGTGGTGGCCATATGGCGATGGATTTTACGCTACCAATTCGGGTGGCGGAGTTTCATATGATTATCCGTTTACCATTGAAAATAATCTGATGGTTATTACTGATGACTTAGAAAAAAAGCATAATTATTTTTTTGATGGAAGGGATTTGATCTTGAGGAAATAATAATTCCATCTCCACTTCCTCAATTCCATAAAACCATCTTTCATTTTTCAATTCACTTTTAATCATTATTTGTATCCATTACATTTATTCCATGAAAAAAATTACACAAACATTTTCCATTGCTGTTTTATTAGCAATCATTTTCATTGCACAAGTGAAGGCGCAACCATTTTTCAATTGGGCAGGAAGCCTGAGCGGTGCAGCTTATGAAGTGCCGGCTTCTGTTTATGTTAATAGTTCGCACGAAGTATTTACAGTGGGGCAATATTCGGGCAGTGTGGATTTTGACCCATCGGCAAACGATGCAACATTAACTTCCACAACTCAAACTATGTTTCTGTCGAAGCTGGATGTGTTCGGTCATTATTTGTGGGTGAAAGATTTCAGCACCACATCCAACATCACTCCCGTGAAAATGTGTGTGGATGATTCGGGCAACTTTGTTATTGCAGGATATTTCAGCGGTACTGCTGATTTTAATCCGGGAGCCGGAAACACCAACACCGCTTCTGCTTCACTTTTTATGGATGTGTTTGTATGCAAGCTGGATTCAAACGGACTATTTAAGTGGGTGAAAAGAATGGGCAACGCAACAAACGATTATGCGTACGATATAGCAATGGATGCAAACGGAAATATTTATCTGACAGGTTCTTTTCAAGGCACTGTTGATTTTGACCCGAACATTACTGTATTGAATTTAACTTCTGCAGGAAATACTGATGCGTATGTGGTAAAACTTACAGCCAACGGAAATTTTGCTTGGGCGAAACGATGGGGAAGTACAACAATGGATAATGCAAACTTTATTGTTTGTGATGCAGCAGGAAATACTTTTATCAGCGGAACTTATACTAACACGGTTGATTTCGATCCGAATATTGGTGTACACAATCTCACCACATCAACTACAGGTCATGGATATTTATTGAAGCTGAATGCAGCAGGAAATTTCAGTTGGGTAAATGATTGGAGCGGAACAGGAACTGAAACTTTAGAGAGCAGTGCCTGGGATCTTTATAATCACTTATACATTTCAGGTGAGTTTTCAGGTGTCGAAGATTTTCAATTCGGAGCAGGAACCACTAACTTAACTTCGGCTGGCTTGACTGATATTTTTTTATTGAAGATTGATACGGCAGGAAATTTTATGAATGTGAAAAAATTTGGCGCTGCTAATAATGACCATTCTTATGCTGTAACTATTTCTGATACCGGTGCTATTTATCTTACCGGAGATTTTTCAACCACAGTTGACTTTAATCCCGGTGGCGGAATATTTAATCTTACTTCAAGCGGAACTTCTGCAGGCGATTGTTTTATTCTGCTACTCGATTCAGCAGAAAATTTTATTAATGCGCTTTCTTATGGTGAGCAGTTCGGAACCGAAACAATTGAAAGCATTGCAGTGGATGAAAACGAGAGCGTGTATGTAACCGGATATTTTTATAGCTCTATGGACATAGACCCCGGTGTTGCGGTTTATAATTTATGGGGACAAGGAAGCGCTGATATTTATGTGATGAAACTATCGCAATGCGAAGCACACAACACAGAACTTTACCCTTACGAGTGCGATAGTTATACAGCGCCCGACGGACAGGTTTATGATACCTCCGGATTGTATTATGCTTACTTAACAACAGTGAATGGTTGCGATAGCGTGTTCACTATTTATCTCACGCTACACTACACAAGCAGTTTCACCTACGACACTACTGTATGCGATTTGTTTTTTGATCCTTTTGGTGTGCCGGTATTTTCAAGCGGACAGTACCAATATATTTTAAACAACTGGCAGGGCTGTGATAGCACCCTCACAGTTAATCTAACAATGAACTCAACTTCATTCAGCACCATTCCTGTTACATCGTGCAATGCCTACACCGCGCCCGATGGCAGTGTGCACACACAAAGCGAAACTTTCTCGTGCATCATACCCAACAGCATCGGATGCGACAGTTCCATGACCATTATCTTAACCATCGGACCCATTACAGCCAATGCAACGGTGAATGGTTCCTTACTGCATTGTATCAACAACGGTGCGCAGTACCAATGGGTAAACTGCAATACTGGATTTTCTGCTATTGCCGGTGCAACCAATCAAAACTATACTGCTACTGCAAGCGGAAGCTATGCTGTAATTGTAACTTCAGGAACCTGCATTGATACATCAGGTTGCAAGAGTGTAACAGTGGTGGGTGTTGAAGATTTATTTGCTGAAAAAGAATTGCTGGTGTTCCCGAATCCATCCAATGGAAAATTCACTGTTCAATTGCCTGCAACTGATAATTTCAATTTGCTTCAAATTGAAAATACATTAGGTCAAATTGTTTTCACTCAGCAAATTTCAAATGAACATTTACTTCATCTTTCATTGAATGATTTAAGTGCAGGTGTTTACTTTGTTCATGTTACAGGTGATGATTATGATTTGCGGAAACAGTTGGTGATTGTTGGAAGAGAATAAAAAAAAGCCCTTCAATAATTGAAAAGGCTTTTCATTTATTTTTATTTTCAGGATATTCACTTTATTGATAAACTTCAATTATTTATATTTTTTATTACTATATCCGATTATAAACAAAGCATTTTCAAAAGTCAGAGTATTACATGAATAAACAAGGCCGCTATCAACTGTAACGCTTATTTTTCTTATAAACAACTTGTCATCATACCATAAATTCAACAAGTAAAACATATTTGTTTCATCGAGGCAGCTTGTGTTGCTCGTTGTTAAAATTGCATCTTGTTTCGTTCTGATAAAAACTTCTTCATGATTCACCGACGGATAAAATTTTCCGGAAATGGTATCCTTCGCTTTCACGCAAACACTTATTACAGTTTTATCTTTCCCAACAAAACCTGATTTGTTTTTATCAATATCTTGCTGAAACATATGGATGGTGTCATTCTCATCCGTTATTATTTCAAGGCATGATTGAAGACTAACCATACTATGAAAATTATAAGCTATTTGGTGGCTGCTATTTGGACTGTATTTGTCGCTGCCAACAAAATCAAAAGCAACGATGCTAACAAAATAAAAGAAGGTATTAACGGACAACATGGATATGCGAAGCTAAAGTTTATTTTATAAAATATCCACCTCCCGTTTTACCTCACCCGCGCTCAACTAACATTCAGCGTTTACTATTTCCACCCTCTCCACTTTCGGAGTGAAGAAAACAATCAGCATTTTGTAAGAAAGTATAGAGGGAGTTTTAATAAACAATTGAGTTAATAAATAACTCTGAATTATCTTTTACTCCATCTTTTCATTCCAATCATAACGATACATTCTGCTCGAGCTGTGAATGAAGAGAGGGTGGACGCGAGTGACTCAATTGATTATATGTGCGTGGGTGAGTTTGTACGGGTGAGGCGGAAATAAAAAACCCGGCTGCATTAAATCAGTAACATATATTTCCTGTTCAATTGCGGTTTCATTTGTCTTTTTAAAATACTGACACAGTGTACGATCGTATTTATATTGAATAATTTATTACGAGCTATAAATTAAAAATTTATAAATACTTAAATATCCTGTTATCTTGGGTGCACCAAATTTCAAATCCAATGAAAAAAATTTTATCATCTCTTTGTCTGTTCATTGTTTTATCAATGGCGGTTAAAGTAAATGCACAAAGTACCAGCTGGTTCTTATGCGGAACAACCAATGTGATGCACATTCAATTCACCACACAGTTACCCGATCAATCCATGATTATTGCCGGATTACTGCCGGAGGTGAATGATTCTTCTTTTTACCAGTATTCATACCTGGTGATTGCACGGATTTCAGCAACAGGTAACATTTTGTGGGCGCGCAAAAGTACCGCAACAGGTTATGCTGTAAACGGAATGAATGCTTTTAACAACGATGTATTCATTTCATATGATGTCTCCAATTACGATTCGCTCACTACCAAGAGTGCTTTGATGAAACTGAATTTAAACGGCGATGTAATTAAAAACATTACCATGGATGGCGCTTCTTACTATGGCCAGTACGGACAGAATAAATTTCTGATGCTTCCGAATAACAACCTGGTTTTTATGCGCTCGGTTTTTTACCAGATGCAGATTCAGTGTTTTGATACTGATTTGAATCTGGTGTGGAGCCGCGACGAAGAAGACAGCACAGCCGGTAAAAATCCCGCAATGAACATGTGTCTTGATAATTCAGGCAATCTTTTCATCTGCGGAAAAAGAGAAAACAGTCTTGAAATATTATCCATTACCCCTGCAGGTGAGTTGCTGTTCGGAAAAATTTATAACGATACCACCATGCTGAGCTACCTGCGTGCTTACAATGTTTTTCCGTTAACCGATGGCTACCTGATACAGGGAATGCTTGGCTTGTATGCCGGTTCTTCCTTTATGATAAAAACAAACCTGCAGGGCGATATACTCTGGATGAAGAACCTGGTGGATGGTGAAAACAGTACTTATAATTTCTGCATTAATAACGGAGCGGTTTTACAAAACGGTCACTTCATTTTTGCCGGATCCACTTACACCGGAAGAAGCATGATGGGTGAAATGGATGTTGATGGAACCATCATCTGGTCGAAAATACTGGAGGGCGCAAGCGGTTATTATTACTCAGTGGTGCCGCCCGTTTCGGTGGTGGGCGACCGAATTGTTACTGCGTACCTGAAAGACATATATCCTTATGGCAGTGGCCTTGCACTGTTGAGCGCAACCATTGCTGATTTCAGTGCAGACAATGTGTGCGACTATGTTTCAAATAACATTGTTACAGAAGAAATAAATTTTGCTTACACCATTACCAATGTTCCTGCTGCCAGCCTCGTTGAGTTTCCGGTAACTTATGCGTTGGAAGCTGCGCTGTTTACCGATTGTACTTCGGAGTTAAACATTGTTGAAATCTGTTCTAATGTCGGGGTTAATACTTTGGCATCGGATGCATCTGTCAGCATCTTTCCGGTTCCGGCATCGGATGTTGTAACAGTTCATTTAACTAATTTTCAGACCACTGAATCTGTAAAAATTTACAATGTGCTCGGCGAACTGGTATGGAATGAAAATCATTTTACTGCTGCAGATTATATGATTCCCGTTTCTGTTTTTCCTTCAGGTATTTATTCAGCTTTTATACAGCAAGCCGGCGAATTAAGCACACATAAATTTGTTGTGCAGCATTAATAATTTTCTGTTCACTAACAAAGCATAAAATAAAAAGCCCTCTCATGGTTTCAAAAACCTGGAGGGCTTTTTACTTTTTAATGCAGGTTGCTACATGGCCACATGCGTTACTTTCAGTGTGCCTTCTACCACCGTTTTATTATCGAGGGTTAAAAACAGATCGCCGCTGTTGCCAAGTTCGCTTGCTTTCTTTTCGAGTATAACACCCACACCAATTTCAACCGCCACCGGATTTATAACTCCGCCCGCTGAATCACTCCGGCCAACAAATATTGGAGTGGTGCCCGTGTTTTCGAAAATGAATTTATCCTGCTCTTCAAAAACAATGGCCGAATCCATACGCGAGTTAGGAGCAATGGTAAAATTGAAATCGGTTTCGGTGCCGCCCTGGTTGGTGTTGCGAATTAGTTCAAGGTCATAATACTCTTCCACCTTTACCGGGTTCTGATAGAATTTCTGCATCAGTCCGCCAAGGGTATAATACATGCCTTCGGCAACCGCCACACGCGCTAATTCAAGCGCATCGGATTTCTGGCTCAGCAAACCCTCCTTACCCTGCTGCTTATTTCGTGCATTGAGTATGGTAGCATGAAAGGCATCGGCATCGGCTTTAACAGCGGCAAGCGCTGCATCAGTACCAATGTTTGTGACCAGTGTTTGTATGGCAGCAATGCGTAATTCATAAGCTCCTGATTGAAACGGTGCGCGGCCATTGGGCAGCAGCGCCTTGTATTCGCCGGTTTTTTGTTTATAAACTCCCTGAATGTCAATGTCCCACTCTTCAATTTTATCGGCGCTCAATTGGCTCATGAGGTCGCCTACTGTAACGGTGCCGCCACTCCATGCTGCTTCGGCCGATTGCCAATCGCTGTAAGCTGTGGAATAAGCAGTAGATAGCGGATGAAAAAAAATGTACAATGCATTAATGGCTGCATCGGCTATTTGTGCAGCAAGCTTGCTGTCGTGGTCGGCTTCAACCATCAGCATCTTTTTAAAATTGTTTTTGGTGGAGTTGTTGAACACATCTTGTGCGTAACTCCAAGGCGAATTTGCCATAATTAACTAGTTGGTTTTGTGTGCCCGCCACCGCGGTTTGTTTTTTTATGCGATGGCGAACACGGGTTAAAAAATGAGCACAGTGTCTGATCGAATTCGATAAGTGCTCAACGGAAACCCATTTATTTTTAATATGAAGGTGTGTGGTGTAAACCATTAACAGCCAGTGGATAAAATGGCACACGCTCACGCAATAAATTGAAATTAAGAGTGAAGATTAAAGCACCTTTAATGCCTTTAACTTTATCCACACGGTGGATAAATTATATAAAAATAATTTCAATTGAGGGCAACTGTTACACTGTGCTTGTTGAAGTGTGACACATTAAAAAGTAAAGTCTTCGACAGGCTCAGACTGACAGCTCTAAAGAGTGTTCGTGTCACACTGAGGTTGTGGTAGTGTTCTCCTTCGTTGACAACTGATACACCCATTTGCTTGCATGTACCGCTACGGAAACCAAGCCGTGCATGTTAGTGCTTCCGTGGTTTGCCGACCTGTGCATCAGTTGCATTAAATAACCATTGTGGAAGCCACGGCTATGCATCGGATACATCTACATCTTGTGGTGGTAGCCACGGAAGCAATCGGATGCATCCACATACCTCCGTGGCGGCTACGGAAGCGATTGGATGGATGGAATTGGTTTGGTGGAGGAAAATGTTAGCAGTTCAAACCCATCACATGATTACAATCGAGTAAACGATTTTAGCCCAGCCCACGATTTTAATCGTGGGGTAAAAATAAAATCGCAATAAAAATAAATGGTTTCAACCATTTATTAATAACGCATGGTCAACCTGAATAATATTTGTCAATCGGCAATATTATTCAATCGCATAAAATCATCATACTCTTTTTCGAAGGTCATTTTCTGATGATGTTGTTTTTGATTCAATATGTATTGGAAAACCTTTTCAACCTGAGATTCGCTAACTGAATAGGCGGCATAACCTGTTTGCCATAAAAATTTTTCTTTCATAAAATTCTGATCATTCGCCCAATGCGAACTTGCGCCTTTAACCTGTTTTATAATATCGGCTATGGCCTTATTCTGATTCAATAAAAATAATGCGTGAATGTGATCGGGCATTCCGTTTATGATTCTGACTTTGCATCCTGCATCGGTAAATTCTTTTGTCATAAAATTATAAACCTGTGATTCAATTGCCGGATGAATCAACTGTGCTCTTTCCTTGGTTGCCCAAATTGCATGTATCCATATTTTGTTTAACGAATGCGACATGGTTTAATGTGTGTGTTTGATGAAACCGTTGAAACGGTTTTGTATGATTTGATTATTCATTATCCCCACGAATAAATTCGTGGGCTGCCAAATTGAAATTGATTGATGTATTAAAATCGTTGGCTGATTAAAAACATCGGGTTGTTTTGAAATGAATATTTTGGTTGCCCAAATTGCATGTATCCATATTTTGTTTAACGAATGCGACATGGTTTTTTGTTTTTTATGAAACCGTTGAAGCGGTTTTATTCCAATTCAATTATACACAATCCCCACGATTAAAATCGTGGGCTCAACATATACATCGACATGTATAGAATAAATTATTTGTAATTAGAATTGTGACAATTATTTTTTCATTAAAAATAAAAGCAAAACAATTTTGTCGAGCAAAAAGAAGTTCCGCTTTTTTAAAAAGTAGAACATCTAAGCGCCATTAAACAATTTCCAATTATTCAACGCAACTATTATACTCAGATATAGCAAGCGTATAAAAAGCAATTTCTTTTTTT
>JAHEZG010000089.1 GCA_023251195.1 Chitinophagaceae bacterium
TCAAATTGACAATCGAATGGGTTTTCCAATTGAAGAATATCTGACTGCGCAAAATGTATTTGCTGGCTTAGCTTTTCTGAATTCCTTTTTGCAACCACCAATGCTCCTTCACTAATATCAGTTGCATACAAAATTGCTTCCGGTAAATTTTCTTTTATAGAAATTGCAATGCATCCGCTTCCTGTACCAATATCAAGAATTTTCAAATTAGTATCGAACTGCATACTGCCTACTGCCATCTGCTGACTGGCAATAATCCATTGTACCAATTCTTCAGTTTCAGGTCTTGGAATTAAAACTGATGAGTTTACTTCATATTCGTTTCCATAGAAAAATGCTTTGCCGGTTACATATTGAACAGGTTCGTGATTTTGTAATCGAATGATAATTTGTTTCAACCTTTCATTTTTCTCAAATGAAAAATCCTTGTCAGCATCAATCACAATGTTTGATGGCTTCAGGTCAAACACATCTTCAAAAACAATTCGTGCAATCATTTCCGCTTCATCTTTTTCATAAGAATTGCAAATGGAATCAAGTAAGTTTTGAAAAGCAGAATTAATGGTCATGGAATAATTGATGGCACAAATAAAAAATTTCTTTCGGTTAAATACTTTTTCAATTTGCATTTTTACATTTGAACAAACACTTTCACCATGAAACAGCTAATTGTTTTTCTTTCCATAGTTTTTATTTCTGTGAATGCTTTTGCACAAACTGAAACTCCAACACAATCAACCACTCCGCCATTGAAAGATAGAATTGTTGGCAAATGGATGTATAAAGGCACCGAAGAATTTGCGGTGCTCACTCCAGCCGATTCCACTCAGAAAAATGATTATGTAGAAATTACCGCTGATGGAAATTATATAATGGTGGTAAATGGGAAAGAAGAAACCGGCGCTTACAAATTGGTGACAGATTATAAACAGATTTATTTTTCCAGTAACGCAACCAAGAAAACAAAAATGTTCACCATCAAATCATCATTGAATGGTAAACTGGTTTTGGATTTTCAAACTCCTGATTTAATTCATACCAAGTATCAGTATGAAAAACTAAAGCAGTAATTTCTGTTTTGAGTCTTCTCTGCTCTTCGACAAACTCAGATTGACAAAGACTGACAAAATTCAAAAGCGTAAATCTCACACTGAGCCTGTCGAAGTGTAATTTTCTTAAGAATTCAATTGTTATAAAAATCATTTTTAGTTAACAACAGAAGATGAATCTTTGCCGCCAATAAAAAACTGAATGACAAAAAATAAAAGGATAGGTGTGTTTACTTCCGGTGGCGATTCGCCGGGTATGAATGCCGCCATTCGTGCGGTAGTCCGAACAGCAATTTATAACAACCTCGAAGTAATTGGTATCAGAAGAGGTTTTGAAGGAATGATTGATGGTGATATGATTGAAATGAATTCGCAATCAGTAAGCAACATTATTCAGCGTGGCGGAACCATTTTAAAAACAGCGCGAAGCAAAAGATTTACGACTGTAGAAGGAATGAATCTCGCAGCCGAAAATTTAAAGAAGCACAACATTGAAGGCTTGGTGGCGCTCGGTGGCGATGGAACATTTCGTGGTTGTTTCGAATTCAGAATGCGACACAATATTTCAAGCGTTGGCGTTCCGTGTACCATTGACAATGATTTATTCGGAACCGATTTCACAATTGGATACGACACTGCAATTAATACCGCAATGGAAGCCATTGATAAAATTCGAGACACAGCAGATTCGCACAACCGGTTATTTTTTATTGAAGTGATGGGTCGAGATGCGGGGTTCATTGCACTGCGAAGCGGAATTGGTGGAGGTGCCGAAGCCATTCTGGTTCCTGAAACTAAAACAGATATTCCGCACCTGATTTCTATTCTGGAAAAAGGATGGAACAGAAATAAATCGAGTTGCATTGTGGTGGTTGCCGAAGGCGATGAATCAGGCGGCGCTTATGATATTGCCAAGCAGGTGAAAGAACATTTTGATTATTATGATACCCGCGTTTCCATTCTCGGTCACATGCAGCGTGGAGGAAATCCAACTTGCATGGATAGAGTGCTCGCAAGCAGATTGGGAGTTGCTGCAGTTGAAGCTTTACTTGCTGAAAAAGAAAATGTGATGGTCGGAGTTATTCATCGCGATATTGAATACACTCCTTTTGAAAAAGCTACCAAGCACAATCTTGATATCAACTTAAATCTTTTACGAATTCAGGAAATTCTTGCAACATAAAATTATGAGTTATACCATTATCCGTAATGCGCAAATTGTTAATGAAGGAGAAATTAAAACACAAGACCTTTTAATTAATGGCGAGCGGATTGAAAAGATTGACAAAAATATTTCCATCAAATCATTGCATCGTGAAATTGATGCGGAAGGAAATTATTTATTCCCCGGTTTGATTGACGACCAGGTTCATTTCCGTGAACCGGGCATGACACAAAAAGCTAACATTTATACTGAAGCAAAAGCGGCAGTGGCTGGCGGTGTCACATCATTTATGGAAATGCCGAATACCATTCCTCCGGCAACCACACATGAATTGTTAGAGCAGAAATATGAAATTGCAAGTACTCATTCACTCGCCAATTATTCATTTTATCTCGGCACTTCCAATTCCAATTTAGATGAAATAAAAAAAACCGACCCATCAAAAGTTTGCGGAATAAAAATTTTCATGGGTTCATCAACGGGCGATTTAGTAGTTGATAATACGAACTCGCTCGAAAATATTTTCAAGCACTCTCCTACCCTGATTACAACGCATTGCGAAGATGATTTGCGGATAAAAGAAAACACCATTCCGCTTCGCATGCAGTATGGTGATGCAATCCCGATGCGTTTTCATCCAATCATCCGCGATGAGAAAGCTTGTTATGATTCATCGAAGTATGCAATTGAATTAGCAACCAAGTACAACAGCCGGTTACATGTCTTTCATATTTCAACTGCTGATGAAATTGCATTGTTCACCAATAAAATTCCGTTGGCTGAAAAAAGAATAACTGCTGAAGTTTGTGTTCATCACCTGTGGTTCGATAGTAATGACTATGCGACTCTTGGCTCATTAATAAAATGCAATCCTGCCATTAAAGGACCACAGCATAAACCAAAATTATTGCAGGCACTGAAAGATGGTTTTTTTGATGTGTTGGCAACCGACCATGCGCCACACACGATGCAGGAAAAAATGACCCGCACTGCTGATGGAAGCATCAATTATTTTAAAGCACCAAGTGGTTTACCGCTTGTTCAGCATTCGTTAAATATGTTGTTGGAGTTCTGGCACTACAAACAATTGCGACTGATTGATATTGCCGAGAAAGCCGCGCACAACCCTGCCATTTGTTTTGGTGTGAAAGAAAGAGGATTTATTCGCGAGGGATATTTTGCAGATTTGGTTTTAGTAAATCCGGAAGAGGAATGGGAAGTTCACCCTGATAATATTTATTATAAATGCGGATGGTCGCCATTAGAAGGTTTTAAATTCAAAAGCAGAATTACACACACATTTGTGAATGGCCATCTTGTTTATCATCACGGACTATTCAATGAAAATAATTTCGGGAAGCGATTGGAGTTCAATCGGTAAATTATTTTTTAATCTCTGAAAAAAAAATTTCGTTAATCCGAATTATAATGGGTGTTAAAGTGAAAGGATTTGTTTCGGTTAATGTTTGATTTCAGCTGCCTAACTTCTCGGCAAGTCGTTCCGCAAGTTCTTCAATGTCGTCATGTTTTGCTATTTGTTTTATCCATTTAGTTGGAATGTTATTAAGTCCATAAAGTAGTCCTGCAAGTCCGCCTGTAACAGCTCCTGTTGTGTCTGTGTCCTCTCCTAAATTTACCGCTTTCAAAACTGCGTCTTTGTAATTGTCAGTAGTCAGCAAACACCAAATGCTTGCTTCAAGAGTGTGCACCACATAACCGCTACTAAAAATATTTTCTACTGTCAGTTCATGAATGTTTTGTTTTAGTAAGCGGTCAAACAATGCAACCTCTGTCAGATTTATTGAAAGAGAAGTTAAGTGAGATGTGATTTCTGTTTGCAGGTTTTTATAAATCTCAAACTTATCTTTCTGGGCAAATAGTTGTCGGGCAAATTCAAGGTAGTAGAAACAGGCAATTACAGAACGAATATGTCCGTGAGTGATTGAAGAAACTTGTTTTGTTATTTCATATCTTTCATTAATTGGATTGTCCAACAAATAAAAAAGCAAAGGAGCAATTCTCATTAGTGAACCGTTACCGTTTGATGAAACATCAAAACCTCCTGCTAAATCTGGTCGTTCACCTTTTGCAAGTCGGTCAATGGCTTCACTTGTTGCAATGCCAATATCAAAAACATTTCCTCTCGGTGTCCAAAAGTTGTTGAAACGCCACTTTATAAAATTCTGACCGATTGAGTTTAAGTCAAAATCTTTTGTCATTGCTTCTGCAAGGCAAAAGGTCAGAGAACTGTCGTCAGAGAATGTTCCTGGCGGTAAATTGTAGCTGCCGTAACCAATCATATCGGTTACAGGATTTTTACGAATAGTTTGTCTATTGATAAATTCAACCGGAACTCCAAGTGCATCACCAACTGCAACACCAAAAAGAACAGATTTAATTTTGTAAGAATAATCCTTACCTTGATTTAGCTCTTGTTGGTCTTCCATATTTTCATCTCTCAACAAATATAACCAACCCAATCGCGTGCATTGAGTTTTCTCTATCTCGGATTATTGTTGCTACATTATTTTCATCTTTTTCCATCAATGCAGTTTTCGGGTTTTAAATTTTACATTCGCCGCCAACCCCCGAAAATAAAATGGCTGATAACAAAGATTTAGATTTTACCTACACCACTATTGATAAAATATTTCGCTTAAGCATGGGCGAAACAGGTGATTACTCAGGTGCAAAATACGATGGCGATTTTTCCATGACGCTGGAAGCTGCACAAAAAGCAAAACATAAATTCATTGCCGACAGTTTAAATATTTCCAACGGAAGCAAGGTACTTGACATGGCTTGCGGCTGGGGCCCCTTTTCAAATTACATTACAAAAGAACGAGGTGCAAAAAGCCTGGGTTTAACATTATCGCAAGGTCAGGCTGATGCATGTAACGCAAATGGTTTGAATGTGATGGTGAAAGATTGCCGTTACATTACGCCAAAAGATTTCGGAACTTTTGATGCGGTTACCTGCATTGGGGGTTTGGAACATTTTGTTTCTGCCGAAGAATGGAAAGCCGGAAAGCAGGAAGAAATTTACAAAGATTTTTTCAAGAAAATTTACGACTTGTTACCAGTTGGTGGAAGGTACTACATGCAGACAATGACCTTCAGCAAAAACATGATTCCATATTCAGAGTTTGATATTAATGCTGATAAAAATTCAGCTGCCTACATATGCGCATTAATGGAAAAAGAATTTCCGAATTCGTGGTTGCCTTATGGCCCGGAGATGGTTATAAAAAATGCTGAACCACTATTCAAATTAATTTCAAAAAGCAGCGGACGATTGGATTACATAGAAACAATAGGACAATGGAGAAAAAAATTCCGGCAGTTCAATCTGAAAAAATATTTTCTGTACTTGTCATTGGTTCCAAAATATATTTTCAATAAAGAGTTCCGTCACCAGGTTGCAGTTTTCAGAGTAAGCCCTAACCGTGTTTGTTTCGAACAGGAAATTATGGATCACTACCGGTTGGTGTTTGAAAAAGTCTGAGAACTTTTCGTTTAGAAAATATTTATCATAAACAAAATCAGCAAAGAAATTTCTGAATCAGAAATTCGGACACTCTAATTTCTTTTTCGGATTTGCTTTGTTGTTGAATTTAAAATTCCGCAATTCAACTATCAAAACCAATTCGTGTGTGCCTTGCGTGTTGGAACGCAAATCACTAATGGTTAAATCATAACTATAACCGATTTTATAAACCACCGATTCTTTATTCTGATCGCCAGCTAAACCAAAATTTACGATTATGGCATCTGCTCTTTTAATATCAAATATCAATGGTGTTTGGTTACGATACGAAAGTCCGGCAAACAATGGTTTCATTAATACATTGAATGAAAAATTAAATTCGGTCATAGTGGTTTGATGTTCCCACATGATTGAAGGAGCTAATAATATTTTATATCTTTTTACTTCATATCTAACAGGAATAACAGCCCCGGCGTGCAGCACCAATTTTTGTGGCAACCGCGACACCTGGCCTGTAATACTTTCATCAGGTTCAGTAACATGATGCATTGCTGCACCGAAAGTGTAAGTGGCAATTAAATTTTTTAACCTGTTTCGGTGATTTCCTTTTATTAATGCACCAACTGTAAAATCAACAAATGTTCGCGACTGTTGGTAGGGCATTGGATTATTGGTTGGTCCGGTAATTCCAAACAACGGATGCAACTGATCGCTGAATAAAAGTTTAGACCAATCAATTTTTTTATTGATGATGGATGTATTGAAACCTGCCTGAAAAACCCAGTTCTTCGGAGAGAGAATGACACGATAAGAATAAAGTCCGCTGATACATTGTGTACGCAGGTAACCTTCGCCTTCCGTATCGCTCCATGCATTCAATCCAATGCCGCTGCTTAAACTTAAATCCTGTGCATCAATTGCCAATGAGTAAGTTGGAAATTTGCTTGGAATGCGAGGCCATAAATCCCTGTAATTAATTCCCATCCGCAATCCTGAATTAATTCCGGTGAAAGCCGGATTCACATACAATTGATTAAAATAAAACTGAGAGAATGTAGGATCCTGTGCCTTTGAAATAAAGGAAAACGAAAGCAGAAATAAAATCGCTGTAAGGCGAATGATGTATTTACACAAATTTTTTCTGATGAGCTGCATAAGTCTGTTGGCAATATAAAGTCTTTTGAAGCATATTTGAAAATTGTTATCGTTTAATGAATTTAACTTTTTGAATGAAAAAAGTGCAGGTAAAAAAAATATTAATAATCCGCTTTAGCTCCATAGGTGATATTGTATTAACAAGCCCGGTAATCAGATGTATAAAAAAACAATTGCCAAATGTTGAGTTGCATTACCTGACTAAGAAATCGTTTTCAATTTTACTGGAATCAAATCCATACATTGATAAAATTCATTTGCTGAACGAAAATATTTCTGTAACCATTAAAGAATTGAAAGCAGAGAATTTTGATTTCATTGTTGACCTCCATAATAATCTTCGGAGTTTTTATATCAAGTGGCAGTTGGAAAAACAGGTTCGTTCGTTAAACAAATTAAATATCAGGAAATGGTTGTTGGTGAATTTGAAAATTAATTTACTACCGCATAAACACATTGTGCAGCGGTATCTTGATACAGTAAAAAAAATTAAAGTCACTGACGATGGAGAAGGCTTGGATTATTTCATCCCCAAAAAAGATGAACTCCAATTGCATGAATTTCCGCTCACGCATATGCATGGATATGCAGCACTCGTTATTGGTGCACAACACGCAACAAAAAAACTACCATTTGAAAAACTGAAAGAATTGTGTGAGAAAATTCAAGTGCCGTTTATTGTTATCGGAGGTAAAGACGATTTGAAAACAGGAACTGAGTTAGAAAAATTATTTCCATACAAAGTCATCAATGCCTGCGGAAAATTTAATCTAAATCAGTCTGCATCACTTATTCGTCAAGCGAAAATTGTAATTGCTCATGATACATCTATGATGCACATAGCAGCTGCATTTAAAAAGAAGATTCATTCGTATTGGGGAAATACAGTTCCATCGTTTGGTATGTATCCATATTTCGGAAGCAGGGCAAAATATTTATCGCTGTATGAAAACAATTCGTTTATTCATGAAGTAAAAAATTTGAATTGCAGACCTTGTTCTAAAATCGGATATAACAAATGTCCGAAAGGTCATTTCAACTGTATGATGAAACAGGATTTTGAAAACCTGATTAAGGAGCTACCGCAAGTTATTAAATAATCAAAAATTATTTTCGATTCCCCGAACAATCAGTTCAATGTCCTTATCCTGTTGCGGGTCGTAAGGAACCTTTAAATCATATCCCCATAAACTTCCTGCACTCTGCCAGAAAAAAGCCGACATCGGGTTTTTAAATTCTTTAATCAGCTCATAACAATTCTGTCCGGTTTCTCTGGCAATTAATTTAACCAATATCGCTCCTTGTACGGTTGTAAGATTTTTTAGCGGCTCCTGAAATTGTTCATCCAGTTCCTTTTCTTTTTGCTTCAGAAATTTTTTACGGTCACGCTTGCTGTCTTTATTGGCTAGCTCCTGCTGTACCTCATTAAATATTTCACCGGCTTTTTTTGCATATGGATAAACAATCAGGATGTTTTTTTTCAGCGATAAAAATTTATTCTGTTCAAAGGAAGAAGCAAATGTTCTTTTCGAAACCACTACTACTTCCGGCAATGTTAAAATCGGAAATGAATCATTGTGAACAATAATTACCGGTACATAAGCGCTTCCGCCTGACTGTGCATTCAGCAACATGGGCATTACACCTGAACAGATAAAAAAAAGAAAAACTTTAGGTAAGATTTTCATGGTTTCAAATTTATGCTTAATCCCTTTAATTCAATTCACAAGCCAAAAACATAAAACGATAAAAATTCATTTATGTTATTCAAAAGAAACAGGGCCTAATGTTTTGCAACCTGCAATTTAAGAACGAAACGAATTCAGAAAAAATTACAAATCAAACGATAGATCAAAAACCCCTTTTCATATAAAATCAATAATTTCTTGAGTTGAAACTGCTTCATGGCTTTGTAGTAAAATGGCCGTGTAAGTTTACAGCCTTGTTTTTCAATTTATGATTCTAAAAAGTAGAATTCTAATACATAACTTGCATTCATAATTAAAATTTCGATCTATTGAAAATTTCTACATCTATCCTCTTCTGTTTATTACTATTTATCAATTTAAGTACTGCTCAAATTTCAGCCGATAAAATAAAAATTGAAAATGAATGGCATGCCTCGTCGTTCAGTTTTGAAGAAAACAACGGACAATTAAAAGACATGAATGGCAAAGCAATTCCGTATGTTTTTTTCAAAGTGGAAACTGAAGGATTGCAGATTTATATTACCCACAGAGGACTAACTTATTTTTTTAACAGAAATTCCCGATCTGCAGATTCAAGTACCATTCAAGATGCTGAAATAAAAGATCGTGAAGTTTTCAGAATTGATGCTGATTTTCAAAACGCAAATATTCTAAGAGAAAATATTGAGTACCTGGAATTAGCAGGCAACCAGATTAAAAACTTTTACACTACTGCAAATAAAAACCCCGTAGTTTCTATTCATGATTTTAAAAAAATAAGAATCAGAAATATATACCCTGGAATAAATTGGCTTCTTTATTTTAACGAACAGGGTTTGAAATATGAATTTGAAATAGCAGCACTGGCCTCAACAGCGCAAATAAATATTTATTATAAAGGATCTGAAAAAATTAATTTAGACAGAGATGGAAATCTGAATATCGAATGCAGACTCGGTACGATTACCGAAAAAAAACCTGTTAGTTTTCAGGGGAATAAAAAAATTGAAACAAGTTTTTCAATTTCAGATCACTCAATTGTAAGCTTTAAACTGAAAAATTATGATCAAACAAAATCAATTATCCTTGATCCGCAACTGGTGTGGAGCACCCATTTTGGCGGTAACAGCGATGATATTTTTAATTCCATTCAAACCGATGCGCAAGGAAATCTTTTTGCCGTTGGGTATTCAACTTCAGTAAATTTTCCAACCATAAATGCAGGAACTTATTACGATAATGTTAACGCGGCTACTGATGCTGTAATTGTAAAATTCAATTCGAATTATCAATTGCAATGGGCCACATTTTATGGTGGTTCGGGTCTGGATGAAGCACACGCAATTTCTGTTGATGCAACCGGAAATATTTTTGTTGGTGGAAACACCGCAAGTTCAGATTTTTCGTGTTTTAACGGTGGAGGATATTTTGACGATACAAACAACGGAGCGTCCGATATGTTTCTGTTGAAATTTAGTAATTCAGGAACAAGACTTTTTGCAACATTGATTGGCGGAAGCAATACTGAACAAGTGAATGATATTGATATTGATTTGAATGGAAATGTATTGATAATCGGAACAACCGGATCTTCGAATTTTCCAATGCTTTCAGGTGGATATGCTGATAATTCATTGGGAGGTTCATTGGATGCAGTACTCCTGAAATTTGACAATGCCGGGATTCTGCTTTGGTCCACTTATTATGGCGGCAGTGATAATGAATACGGTAACAGCATTGCCTTTGATAATACCGGAAACCTTTTTATTACAGGTGTAACTGAGTCATCTAATTTTCCAGTACTCACTAGCGGAACTTATTTCGACGGAACATTAAACGGAACAAACGATATTTTTATCAGTAAGTTTTCAGCCACCAATGCACAACTATGGTCAACTTATTATGGCGGAAATCAATTGGATTACGGATTGGCAATTGACATTGATAATGCAGGAAATGCGTTAATCGCCGGCACCACAAATTCCACTAATTTTCCTGTCTATTCAACCGGCGCGGCTTACATTGATAATTTACTTGGCAATGGAGCAGGAACAGGAACCGATGTATGCATTTTAAAATTCAGCAACACAGGCGTTCGACTTTGGGCAACTTATTATGGCGGTAGTTCAGCCGAAAGTTTTTCAGGGCTCAACTCTCCTACTTATAACGATGAACTGAAAACTGATAAGTGTGGAAATTTTTATCTTGCCTTCAATACTTTTTCAAATGATATAACAACACATGATGGTGGTTGTGCCAGTTACATTGATGAATACCTCACAACCGGAAATGATTGTTTCATTCTGAAGTTTTCAAAAACCAATCAGCTCACCTGGGCAACTTATTTTGGTGGTGAATCAAATGCTGAAAATGGTTTATCACTTACACTTGATCCGAAAAGTAATTTGATTGGCGCCGGAAGAAGATCAGGTGGTTTTGGGTTTCCGTTTATACAATTCGGAACATCTTATTTTGATAATACTGCAGGAAATGATCCTGATGCATTTATTATAAAATTTAAAAACCCGACAATGGATGCAGGTGTAAATTATTCATTGTGCGGCGGTGGTTGCAATGGATTTGCAAACATTGTAGTGAACGATGCCTGTTCGGCTGCATACACTTATGAATGGAGCAATGGATTATCTGCGAGCTCTGCTTCCGCTTTGTGTGCAGGTAGCTATTCTGTTACTGTTACCGATCAGGGAAGCTGTTCATTTGACACAGTGAATTTTAATCTTGCTGCAGGAATAAATATTTTTCCGTCAACAAGTTTATGGAGTTGTACACTTGGTTGCAATGGCACTGCATCTGTAACCGTTCCGGGTGTCTCCTCTCCTACTTATCATTGGAGCAATGGAGCCACCACCTCATCGGTTGCGCAGTTGTGCCCTGGCACTTACACTGTTACAGTTACAGCTCCTGGTTGTGGAAGTGATGTTGCCACATTTACAATTGTGGTTCCGCCAGCATTACAGATTTATATAAATACCGAAGACAATCCTACAAATTATTGCGAAGCACCATGCGATGGCTCGGCCGAAGTAGTTGTGATGGGAGGCGCAACCGGTGCTACTATTACCTGGAGCAATGGAACCACCGGAGCAGTTTCTGATAGTTTGTGCCCCGGTACTACTTACACTGTTTCAGTATCAGATTCTCTTTGTTACAATTCTTCAGTTGATGTAGTTATGCCGGCATCCGTTCAATTTTTAGCTAGCGCAAGCAGCACACTTTCTTGCGGTTGCAATGGAACGGCAACAGCATCCGGCATTAACGCAACACCACCTTTCACTTTTCTTTGGAGCAACGGCCAAACCACAGCGATG
>JAHEZG010000090.1 GCA_023251195.1 Chitinophagaceae bacterium
TTTAAAATTTCAAAAGTTTTATCAGAAGAAAAATCATCCGCCACAATCAGCTCCATTAACTCAGAAGGATAATTCTGTTTTAAAATATCATTTACACAATGGAGAATATTATCTTCTTCATTTCGCGCGGCAACTATAACTGCAACTTTTGTTTTTGGCTGAAATGAATTTGGAATTAAAAAATCGTTTGTTGCAATCCATCCACTGAAATACAAAAGCATCAACACGAGATAAAGGCAGAAAAATATGGCGCAGATAAAAAGCAGTGCGGTCATTTGTTCAGTGCTTTTAATATTTCATCATTCAGATATTCTTTCACCAGATGATGACCTTTCGGAAGAATAATGAGTTGAGTATTGTTCAATCCTTTCACAAATCGTTTTCCAAAAACCGGTCTTATCACTTTATCAAACTCCCCGAAAAATAAATAGGAGCGAATTTTATTTTCATTTAATAATTGTCGTGCAGTTTTTACATCGGTATCAAAATCTTTGATGCAATACCACACATCAAACGAAAATTGTCGTTTTTCTTCGGTCGCCAATTGCGATTCAATGAATTTTTTAAGTGATGATGGAATAATGCGAAGCCACGCCAAAAATTTCACCACAGCAAAATATTTTTCAGGATGCCTCACTAAATGCAAAAATAATTTTCGTCCCCATGCCGGATAGATGGCGAGGTTGTACCAGATATTTTTTCGCAAACCATCGGGTGCAATTAAAAAAACTTCATCAATCTGTTCAGGTAATTCTTTCAATGCACCAATCACCATTTTTCCTCCGAGACTGAAACCCATCAATGAAAATCTTTTCCTTTTAAACTGTTCCAGAAAAAGTGAAATAATATTTTTCAAATCACTCTTCAAAAAAAATTGATTATTCCATTTTGTTAATCCATGCAACGGCAAATCAATAGAAACAATGGTATAAATTTTTCCAAGTCCCGATTCGAGAACAGAAAAATTATATGCAGTTTCTCCAAAACCATGAAAACAAAAAAGCAATTTTTCGCCACCGCCGAATAAGATGTAATGAATCTTATGCGAGTTGTAATTCAGATATAAATTTTCTGCCGGGCGATTCACGCAACAATGTTAATGGATTTATTGCCATCGCTTAAGAATAGCGCAATCATAGTTTCAACTGATGGGATATAGAATTTTTGCGCCTCTCGCTTACATTCGCAACTCAATATTATAACTATGATACGATTTGGACTTGTTGGATGTGGAAGTATAGGTGAAAGGCATGCAAAACACATTGCTGATAACCCTGAGGCGGAATTGGTTTCGGTTTACGATATCAAACCTGCACGAAAGAATGCGCTTGAAAAAAAATATAATCTTTCTCCTACTCTTTCCCTGGCTGAATTAGTTAATCAAAAAGAAATTGATATTATTTCTGTTTGCACACCAAACGGAAATCATTTTTCAACCGCGTTACTTGCACTAGAAGCCGGCAAACATGTGCTGATTGAAAAACCAATGACCATCAACAAATTAGATGCTGAGCGATTGATTTATTCATCACTGAAAAACAATAAGCAGATTTTTGTGGTGAAGCAAAATCGTTTCAATCCGCCGGTGCAGTATTTAAAAAACATGATGCAGCAACAGCGGTTAGGAAAAATTTATTTTGTGGTGGTTGATTGTTTCTGGAATCGCAACAAAGAATATTATCTGAACAGCGATTGGAAGGGCAAGCGAAATGAAGATGGCGGTACTTTGTTTACACAATTTTCTCACTTCATTGATATTCCTTATTATTTGTTTGGCGACATTGACCTTGAATCTATCAGCGGAGTAATAAAAAATGTTTGTCATGAAGGGTTAATTGAATTTGAAGATACCGGTGCTTTCACTTTCAAATTTGTTTCGGGTGCTCTTGGCAGTTTTAATTATACCACCGCCAGTTACAAACAAAACATGGAAGGTTCCATTACAGTGTTTGCTGAACACGCAACAATAAAAATCGGTGGTCAATACCTCAATACTTTAGAATATCAGAAAACAAATGGCTTCGATAATTTCGAAATCATTGATTCCAATCCGGCAAACGATTATGGATTTTATCAGGGAAGCATGAGCAACCACGATAAGATTATTGCCAATGTGGTTGATGCACTTTTAGGCAAGGGACAGATTATGACCAATGCCGTGGAAGGAATGAAAGTGGTGGAAATAATTGAGCGCATGTATTCAACTGCAAAAGTGATTTCGTAAATGAAAGGAAATACAATTCATCCAACCGCAATTATTGAAGAGAGTGTTACACTCGGAGACGGAAACACGATTGGCCCCTTTACAGTTTTAAAAGGAAATATAAAAATCGGTGACAACAATTTTATCGGGCCGCATTGCTACTATCAAAACAATATTGAAATCGGAAACAATAATCGCTTCGAGGCATTTGTTGCAATTGGTGCGCTCGGAGAAATGGGCGCGAAGGGCGATGTGTTTTTGGAAGATGGAAAAATAATTATCGGTGACGGCAATACATTTCGTGAATATGTGAATGTGCATTCTCCAGTAAAAAGAAAAGACACGCGAATTGGCAACAAGTGTTACATCATGAATAAAGTTTACATCGCACACGATTGCCAACTCGGTGATGGAGTGATGATGAGTGCGCTCACAAAATTCGGTGGCGGTGTAACAGCCGGCGACAATGCTAATTTCGGAATGGGTGCTGCCGTGCATCAGTGGACTGATGTTGGAGAAAATGTGATGGTGGGTATGAATGCAGCAGTGAATAAACATGTTCCGCCTTTTGTAATTATTGCAGGTTCGCCATGTAGAATTCTGCGCGTGAATAAAGTTGGCCTGACCCGTCGCGGTTTTTCAGAGAACGATGTTGATTTATTAAATGAAAGATATTCTGCCTTGCTTGCCGGTGATACAAAACCTCACAATGAGTTGGAAGAAAAAGTTGTTGTGTTTATTTCTTCTCATGAAAAGCATTTGAATAAATTCAAAGATTCGGAATAGTTATTCGAATCATTTTCAGCTTTATTAAATACTTACTTTCATGTGATTGATTCACGAGCGGTATATTTCGTTCTTTGAAATTAAAATCAACTGCTATGAAAAAAATTTTACTGCTCAACTTACTATCCTTCATTTTTCTATTCAATCATGCGCAAGCACAAATCACATTCGAAAAATATTATGGCGGTGGTGGCTTTGAAGAAGGCAGCGATGTGAAGCAAACGCTTGATGGTGGTTACATCATAGTCGGTATGACACAAACTTTCGGTGTCAATACTATTGACGATGTATATCTCATAAAAACAGATGCAGGCGGCGATACAATCTGGACAAAAACTTTTGGTGGAGCGAGTTATGATAAGGGTTATTCGGTTGAACAAACCACTGATGGCGGATACATTATTGCAGGAATGTCGAACAGTTTTTCAGCAAGCATTGAAGATGTTTATCTGATTAAAACTGATGCGAACGGAAACCATTTGTGGTCAAAAACTTATAGTGGAAATATTGGAGGCACTGGTTATTCCGTAAAGCAAACTTCTGATGGTGGTTATATAATTGGTGGAACAAAAAATAATTCGGGTGGGATACATGATGCCCTATTAATTAAAACCGATGATGCCGGCGATACACTCTGGACAAAAACCTGGGGCAACACAGGCGATGATTATGGCAGCTCTGTAGTTGAAACTTACGATGGAGGATTTGTGATTGCAGGGAGCGGAAGCACCACCGGTCTTTGTTTGCTGAAAACAAATTCCGTTGGAGATACAATGTGGACGCGAACCGGCTACACAGGTCTTCCGCATTTGAATTATCCATACACCATTCAGCAAACAACTGATAGTGGTTTCATTGTGGCAGGTATTTGTTACGGTGCAAACGGAATGGAAATGTATGTGCGCAAAACCGACAGCATAGGAAATACACAATGGGCAAAAACATATTCGGGAATTAACAACGATTATGCAATGGGCATTGAACAGACAACAGATGGCGGATACATAATGGGTGGATGGTCGCAAAGTTTTCCAGCCAGCGGAAGTTATCACAGCACTGTGCTTCGGTTAGATGCAGCAGGTGATACCGTATGGACAAAAATTTTTAATGGCGGGGGCGGTGCCTCACGCGGGTATTTAATTCATCAAACAACTGACGGCGGATTTATTTTTATCAGTACTGCATCGCTGGATATGTACCTTGTAAAAATGGATGCTAACGGAAACACAGGATGCAATCAGGGATATGCCTCAGCAGTGATTGAACCTGTTACACAAGTGCAAACCAGTTTCCCATTTATGTTTTCAGGCGGAACAGTTTCTGTTCCTGCAACTATTGTTAAAAGCGGATGCACAACAACTACACTTTGTTTCACATGCAATCTCACAGTTAGTTTTAATGGATTGCCTGATTCAGTTTGTGCACTTGATTTGCCAATCGCACTTATCGGCAATCCATTAGGAGGAACTTTTAGTGGAACAGGTATTATTGGAAATACTTTCAGTCCTCCTGACGCTGGTCCTGGCGACCACATTGTTGTTTACACTTATTCCTTATCCGATTCTTGCAGCGCATCAGATACTGCAATTGTTAATGTTCGAATATGTCCTTCGTCAATAAATGAATTGAACAACGAATCTTCATTGGAGATTTATCCGAATCCTGCTGATGAATTTTTAATGATTAAAAATTCTTTCACCGGATATGAAACTGTAACAGTGAAATTTTTTGATTTGGCAGGAAGAGAAATTTATTCTTCACTTGCAAAAACTTCGAACCTGAAACTCGAAACCCGAAACTTAGAGAATGGAATTTATTTCTGTCAGATAAAAGCAAGCGATAAAATTTTCAATCAGAAATTTATTGTGCAGCATTAATTTTTTCTAAAAACATTTTTAGAAAAATTTGTTGAATCGGTTCGTGTTCCAACGAACCAATTTTTTTATTGCTCTCGCTTCACTTTTTCAAATACTTACTTTCATGCGATTGATTGGAGATTACTATCGCTCGTTCTTTGAATAATAATTCAACGGACATGAAAAATTTATCCATCAAACATTTTCTGATTGCAACATTCATAATGCTATCATTAAATTTAAATGCACAATGTGTTGTAACTATTAATGCTAATCCTTCCACAATTATTCAGGGTGGCTCAACAACGCTTACTGCAACAGGTGCAGTAACTTATAGCTGGAGCCCAACTATTGGGTTGAGCGCATCTACCGGAGAAATTGTTACGGCCTCGCCAACTATTACAACAACTTATACTGTTACAGGTGCAGGAGGTTGTTCGTGGGCAATAATCACAGCAGGTATTTCACACTCGCTCGGCATTAAATCCGACAGCAGTTTATGGGCGTGGGGATTAAATATTTATGGACAATTAGGTGATGGAACAACTGCAACGCAAACTACACCCGTGCAAATCAGTTCAACTACACATTGGGCAAGTATTGCAGCAGGTGCTTCACACAGTTTGGGAATAAAATCGAATGGCACACTTTGGACTTGGGGACGAAATAATAACGGACAGTTAGGCGATGGAACCACCACCGACCAACACTCTCCTGTTCAAATAGGAAGCGGAACAAATTGGAAAACTGTTACAGCAGGTGAGAATCATAGTTTGGGAATTAAATCTGACGGCACACTCTGGGCGTGGGGATACAACCTGACCGGACAATTGGGCGATGGTACTACAACCGACCATTATACTCCGGCACAAGTTGGAACAGCAACAAATTGGGTGAGCATTGCAGCAGGAAAAAATCACAGCATGGCAATTAAATCTGATGGAACACTTTGGGCGTGGGGATATAATGGTTACGGGCAATTGGGTGATGGAACAGGCACACAACGAAACAACCCGACACAAATAGGAACCGCAACAAATTGGATTTGTGTTGCAGCTAATCAATGGCAAACATTGGGTGTGAAATCTGATGGCACATTATGGTCGTGGGGATATAATTTCTACGGACAATTAGGAGATGGAACTACAACTGACCACAGCAGTCCCGCACAGGTAGGAACCGGAACGAATTGGACAACTGTTACAGCAGGTCAAGGTCACAGTGCTGCAATAAAATCAGACGGAACATTGTGGTCATGGGGATATAATTTCTATGGACAATTAGGTGATGGAACAGTCATAGACCAGCACAGTCCTGTGCAAACCGGAACGGCAACAAACTGGTCAACTATTGGTGCAGGAAATAATCATTGCTTAGGATTTAAAACCGATGGCACACTTTGGTCATGGGGAAGAAATACAGAAGGACAATTAGGCGATGGCTCAGGTGCTGAACAACATTCACCGGTTGAAATAGGAGCAGGCAGCGGAAATGGTGTTGATGATATTGTAATCATTGTTGAAGAACTTATTGGTATTCCTGCACTCAGCAATCAAAATAGTTTTTCTGTTTATCCGATTCCTGCTGATGAATTTTTGTTTATTCAAAATTCATTTCCAATAAACGAAACTGTTACAGCAAGCATTTTTGATGTAACCGGAAATGAAATTTTTTCTACACAACTAAAAACAACAAACACGAAACTCGAAACACGGAACTTATCAAACGGAATTTATTTCTGCCGGATAATATCGAACGAGAATATTCTCACGCAGAAATTTATTATTCAGCATTAAAAAAAATCAGCAGCAAAAAAATTCAATTCATGAGCAAGACGAAACTGTTTTTTCTCACCACCATCATTCTTTCTGCAACAATAATTTTCTTTTCCTGCAAAAAGAAAAAAGACGACCCGATTCCGGTTCCTGTCGGAATACCAACCGCAGTTGGCACTCTAGTTGGCTTCTCCAATTCGCTGAGCATTGATGCAAGCGGCGGAACAATTACTTCGGTTGATGGCAGGTTGGAAATAATTATTCCTGCAAATGCATTGAGCGCTGCAACAAATATTTCCATTCAGCCCATCACCAATCAAACTCCGGCAGGTGCAGGAGTTGCTTATCGGCTTACTCCCGATGGTCAGCAATTCAGTCAGCCTGTTACACTTCGTTTTCATTACGACACCACTGATGTTTTAGGAACTGATATTCATGCACTCGGCATTGCATTTCAGAAATCCGATAACATCTGGTATTCTTTCATACATAAACAATTGGATTCTTCGGCAGGCACTTTAAGCATCAGTACCACTCACTTCACCGATTGGTCACTTTACAAAGACATTGAAATTCTTCCATTCAGGCAAAGCATTCCCGTTAACACCAATCTTTCATTGAAAGTAATGCGGGTAGATACTACTGATGCAAGTGATGACCTGATGGCATTGGGAGTACAAAGAGAATATGAAGACCGAAGCCGTTTAACATGGACAGCGAATGGTGTGAAGGGTGGTTTTTTCAGTGATGGATTTGTGTATCCACCTGATAATTCCATCAGTACCATTTACACTTCTCCGGGAGATGTAACAGCCATTTCAGAAAATCCGGTTTTGGTTACAGCAGAAGTATCTATTCCGGGAGCTTCAAAATATTTTGCCACCTCACATGTGAAGGTGCTGAACGGGGGATACCATGTAGATGTGGTATTAAAATGCACTGCGCTTTTTATGAACTACTGCTATGTAAATTATACCGACCACGCCGATTTTATGGTAACCATGAACGACGATAACTCAATTGCTTCTGTTTCATCGCTCAATAATGTGGCAGGTCATATTGATACCATCATTCAATTTCCACCCTGCATTTCCACACCACTGAATAACGGCAACCTGCTACAGATAAATTCGGTTGATGCATTGCCACAGCAAGATAAACTCACACTTATTCTTTATTCTAATTTCATCACTCCGGATTTAAGTGTCAATTGCAACGGAAGCGGCGCATGGACTCAGGTTTCAGTTACCGACCCGCGCACTTACTACATGCCGGAGTTTGATTTAGACGGCAATGCATATGTTATAGAATTCGAGGCAAGCCCGACAGAAAAAGTTATTGTCACTGTTACACCTCAATAATTCTGTCTCATCAGGATTACACGAAGTAAACTAAGCTTAATTAAACGCAGGGTTCTGAATACAGTAACCCTGCTTGAACAAATATTTTTCGAAAGCAAAATCACTTTCTCATTTCTTCGTTTTGGATTAGTACATTGCTCGTGAAATGAAAATAAAATCAGGCGGGTATTTTTTTCAATGGTGTTTGTTGCATGAATTGATTTTTTGTCTCAGCAGGGTTACTGTATTCAGAACCCTGCGTTTCTGTTTTATAATTATTTCTGTTATCACCAACATCTTATCTGTTACTCCAGCTTCAGCCCAATCAAAAAATATTTTCTTCAATAACTATTCAGAAAAAGATGGCTTGTCGGATAACAGTGTTACATCCATTATTCAGGATGATGATGGTTTCATTTGGGTCGGAACAAAAAACGGATTGAACCGCTTTGATGGTTACGAGTTCAGGAATTATAAAAAATCAATTGAAGGCAAGGGTGGGATAAACAACAACTACATCACACGCTTGTTTCTTGATAGTCGCAAGCGCATGTGGGTGCTCACTTTTGCAGGTGTTCAGTTGTATGATAAGCAACACGATATTTTTATTTCGTTCGATGGAATGTTTCCGGAAAAAACAATTGAGGCATCAGGAATTGTTGAAGATGCCTCGCTTAATTTCTGGATAAGCACCATCGGCGATGGCATTTTTAAATTGAGCGCTGATTTAAAATCGGTTGAAAATTTTTTGCCGGGTAGTTATTCAACAAATAGGAATGCAGATTCAAAAAAAAATTCAATCAGCAATTTAATCATAAACAAGCAAGGAGATTTATGGCTGGCGAGTTATGATGGATTGCTTTTGTTCAATCCGGTTTCAAAATTATTTACTGCTTATCCTTTCAAGTATGCTGATTCGCTGAACAGAAAGTACAATAATCTTTTCATGAATCTGTATGCCGACCCTGCTGATGAAAATAATTTATGGTGTGGCACATGGGGTGCAGGATTATTGCAATTTGATATTGCGCACAAAAGCTTCACACAATTCAAGTACGATTTTTCAAGCCCTCCAAATCTTTGCAACATTGTTTATCAATCTGTGACGAAAGAAAAAAATGAATTGTGGTTGGGAACTGAAAAGGGGTTGCTTGTTTACAACACGCTGAACAAATCGTTTGTCGCTTACGCGCATCATCCTGAAGAAGACCATTCGTTCGGGGGTTTATCCGCTTACTGTTTATTCATTGGCGCTGATAATAAATTTTGGATTGGTTCAGGAAGCGGTTTCAGTTTAATGAATCCGGAGAAACAAATTTTTTCATACAAAACTTTTTCCGACATCGGAAACATTGGCTTGTTGCAGGAAGACACAGTAAATAATTATTCCTACATCGTCAGCATTTATAATAACAGAGCGCTCTGGATTGTAAATAATTTATCGGGCGAAAAAAAGAAATTCGCAATGCCGCAGGCAGATGAATTTAATGCAGAACCATTTTGCATGTTGACTTCCGGCGATTCACTTTTTATCGGAACAACCAAGGGGTTGTATTTATTTAATAAGCAAACGAATAAGATTCAGTTGCTCGATATTGCAACTTCATTGGGGATTGATAAAAATCATTTATCGGTTTATGACCTGATAAAGGATGGCTGCGGAAATATTTTTCTCGCGTGTCACAATAGCAATTTCGGATTATTAAAACTGAATCGTCACAAAGGAATTAATTTATCTGTAGAATCAGTTGGTGATTCGTCGGTCAGTTTTTCCTTCAATGGAATTAATCGTTTTGAAAAAGATGCGTCAGAAAATATCTGGTTCGTGTCGGATAATTCACTTGGCAAAATGAATGGTGTAACACATCACTTCGATTTTTTTAATGTTGCAGTAAATAAAAAATACAAATCCATTTCAGGAATTACTGATTTCACTTTTGATAAGAAAGGAAATATCTGGTTGAGCACTGAGGAAAATGGACTGCTGTTTTTTGATACCGCATTTAACCTTACTTCATTTAATACTTTCAATGGAAACCGGATTGAATTTTTAAGCAGCATCTGTTGCGATTTGAAAAATAATATTTGGGTGAACGGCGCGCAGGGATTGTTTCAGTTCAACACTGCAAATTCCACTTTCCGAAATTTCACTTCTGTTGATGGTTTGCCTGCCGAAAATTCACAATCAAATCTTCAATTCATTTCTTCTGATAAAATTTCATTCACTTATGGCGACCGCATTTATTCTTTTAATCCTAACCTTGAACAAACACATGAAGTTGATTATTCGTTGAAAATAAATTCACTAAAAATTTTTAATAAAAATTTTGAAGGAATAAACGAAATCAATTTCCTGAATGAAATTAAACTCAGTCACAGTCAGAATTTTATTTCGTTCGATTTCGCCGCCATTGATTTTTCAAATGCTGCTTCTGTTCAATATGCATATATGCTGGAAGGATACGACAACGATTGGAATTACTGTGGCAGGCGGCGATATGCGAGCTACACCAATCTGCTTCCCGGAAATTATACGCTGCATATCAAAGCCGGCAACGAACAAGGTGTGTGGAGTAAGCATGAAAAAATGCTGCGCATAATTATTGAACCAGCTGTGTGGCAAACCATGTGGTTCAGAACTGTTACACTTTTGTTGATTGCGACCGGAATATTTTTTATTGTTCGCTATTTATCAACTGTAAAACTCAGACGACAAATTGTTCAATTGGAAAAGCAACGGGAAATTGAAAAAGTGCGCGCACACATTGCGCGTGACATTCATGATGAAATCGGAGCAGGTTTAACAAAGATTTCGTTGATGAGTCGTCAGTTGTTGAAATCAGAAACAGGAAATAAAAACACAGCCTCCAAAATAAATGAAGCATCCGGCAACCTGATTCAAAACCTGAGCGAAATTGTGTGGACAGTAAACCCCGCCAACGATACACTTCAGAATCTGATTGCTTACACCCGACATTACTGCGGAAATTTTTTCGACGGCACAACAATTCATCTTCAACTTGATTTACCTGAATTGAATAAAATTTTGGTAGAACAAATAATCAGCCCCGATGTGAAGCGCAATTATCTTTTCATTTTGAAAGAAGCATGCAACAATGTTTTAAAACATTCCGACGCAAAAAATTTCACACTCGAATTAAAGTTGACTGGCAATTCATTGAAAATTAAAATGAGTGATGATGGAAAAGGATTTTCAATGATGGATGAAAATAAATTCGGCAATGGGCTGCGCAACATGAAGAAGCGAGTGGATGAAGTGAAAGGACTTTTTGAAATGACATCTCGAGAAGGAACCGGAACAACCATTCAGCTCACTTTACCGCTTACTTAAATACTTACTATCATGCGATGGAGTGAGGTGTGTATTGGAAATACATTTGGTTTGAGTAATGAATTTCTTCATAAGAAATATTTATAAATAAAAAAAATGTCAATCAAGATTGCAATAGTTGAGGATGATGTGGAATTGAAAAATCATTTCGAATCTGTAATCGGCAGTGCGGATGATTTTCTGTTAATGAAAAGTTATTTGAATGCAGAGGATTTTATATCTGATTTTATTTCGCTTCAACCAATTGATGTGGTGTTGATGGATATTAATCTTCCGGGTAAAAGCTGGATTCAATGTATTGCTGAATTGAAATTAAAAACCCCATCGGTTCAGTTTTTGGTCTGTACCATTTTTGAAGACAGCGAAAATTTGTTCAATGCATTATGCGCCGGAGCAACCGGATATATTTTAAAGAATACAGACGAAAATGAATTACTGAATTCTATTCGATTGATTCATGCAGGTGGTTCTCCTATGTCACCACAAATTGCGCGTCGTGTTGTTACTTCTTTTCCGGTTAAGAAAACAGATACTGATTTGTTGGAGCAACT
>JAHEZG010000091.1:0-3984 GCA_023251195.1 Chitinophagaceae bacterium
GGCAATATTGAATCTCCGCCCTGAAATTGTGGTGGTGGATGAACTCGCTCACACCAATATTCCGGGAAGTAAAAATGAAAAACGCTGGCAGGATGTAAAAGAAATTTTAGATGCGGGCATCAATGTTATCAGTGCCGTAAATATTCAGCACATTGAAAGTCTGAATGATGAAGTAAAAACAATTACCGGAATTGAAGTGCAGGAGCGCGTGCCTGACAATGTATTGCGCATGGCTGATGAAGTGGTGAACATTGATTTGACTTCGGATGAATTAATCACGCGCCTGAAGGAAGGAAAAATTTATACAGATGATAAAGTTCCGCTTGCATTAAAAAACTTTTTTAAGTCGGAAAGTATTTTGCAGTTGCGCGAACTGGCATTGAAAGAAGTTGCGGGACAAGTTGAACGGAAAGTTGAAAAGGAAATTCCGCGCACGATTGCTTTTCGTCATGAAAAACTACTGGCGTGCATCAGCAGTAATGATGAAAATGCAAAAGCAGTGATTCGTAAAACCGCGCGACTTGCGAGTTACTACAATGCTGATTGGTTTGTCTTGTTTGTTGAAACACCAAAAGAAAGCGCGGATAAAATTCCGCTCGATAAGCAACGACACCTCATCAATAATTTCAAACTCGCAACAGAACTCGGTGGAGAGGTGATAAAAATTTCGGAAACAAAAGTTTCAAAAGGAATTGTGAAAATTGCAAAAGAAAAACAAGTGACAACCATTTGCATTGGCAAACCAAGAATCAGTTTGATTAAAATTATACTGGCTACTAATGTTTTCAATCAGTTGCTGAATACTTTGACAGAAAGTGATATTGACTTAATTATTCTTTCATGAAATTAAAACCACATAGGAGCATAGAATACATTGCGGTGAATTTTTTCAGCAAACTATGTGCACTATGTGTCTATGTGGTAAAAAATTATTCCTATGCGCATTCCCATTAAATCAAAACTTGTAGCCGGTGTCACATTTCTGTTCGTGGTGATACTGATTCTGGATTTGCTTGCTGTCATTTTCATCAACCGATTATCATCGGAACGAAATGAAATTCTCAAAGACAATTACAACAGCTTGATTTATTGCAATGAGATGCTCAAGTCACTCGATAATTTTTCACAGGACAAGTTTGCGGTTCCAAGATTTGATTTGAATTTAGAAAAACAGGAAAACAATATCACAGAACCCGGTGAAGCAAAAGCCACTCAGCAACTGCGATATTTTTTCAGTGAGATAAAAAAGAATCCCGCCGACACCGTTTATTTTGATGATGCGCGAAAACAGATTTACACCATCAATCAGCTCAATCAGGGATCCATTCAGAAAAAAAATATTCTTGCTCAAAAATCTTCTAAGTCGGCAACAGCATGGTTATTGGGAATTGCAACCCTGCTCACGGTTATTACTTTTTCTTTCATCGTGAATTTTCCCGGTTACATCGCCAACCCGATAAAAATTTTAACTGAAGGAATAAAAGAGATTGCCAATAAAAATTACGACAAGCGAATTTATTTTAAATCCACTGATGAGTTTGGTGAGTTGTCGGATGCTTTCAATGCGATGGCTGCAAAGTTGGATGAATACGAGCACAGTAATTTATCAGAGGTGATGTTTGAAAAACAGCGGATTGAAACCATCATCGGGCAAATGAATGATGCCATCATTGGATTGGATGTGAAAAAAAATATTCTGTTCATCAATTCAATTGCTGAATCGCTCATCAGTTTAAAAGCAAAAGAAGTGATTGGAAAATATGCGCCCGATGTGGCGCTGAAAAATGATTTGTTCAGAAATCTTTTGATGAGAGACGAAAAAGAAAACCTGTTGAAGATTGTGGTGGAAGGAAAAGAAAATTTTTTCACGAAGGAATATCGCAATGTTATGAGTGGTGAAGAAATTATTGGTGAAGTGATTGTGCTGAAAAACATTACTTACTTCAAAGAACTGGATGTAACCAAAACAAATTTCATTGCAACCATTTCACATGAATTGAAAACGCCGATTTCGTCCATCAAGATGAGTTTGAAATTATTGAATGATGAACGGATTGGAAAAGCAAATGAAGAACAAAAACAATTGCTGCAAAACATCGGCGATGATGCTGAGCGATTATTAAAAATCACCGGAGAATTGCTCGACCTCACACAAATTGAATCCGGAAAAATTCAGTTGCATCAACAAAAAGTTTCGCCGAAAGAAATAATTGATGTGGCGGTTGATGCAACAGAAACTCAAGCGCAGCAACGAAAAATTTCACTGGAAATAAAATGTGATGAAGCATTGCCAATGGTGGAAGCGGATGCAGAAAAAACTTCGTGGGTGTTAATCAATCTGATTTCAAATGCCATTCGCTACTCACCCGAAAATCAGAAAGTAATTATCAGTGCAATGCAAAAAGACAACACGATTATTTTTTCAGTGAATGACTTTGGGAAAGGCATTGATAAAAAATATCAGCAACATTTATTCAGTCGCTACTTCCGTGTGCCGGGCGAACAGGAAATTTCAGGCAGCGGATTAGGTCTTGCTATCAGCAAGGATTTTATAGAAGCACAGGGAGGAACAATCTGGCTGGAAAGTCCAACAACAGGCGGAAGCAATTTCAGTTTCTCACTGAATGCTGTTTTGTTCACCACATAGGCACATAGAAACATAGGATGAAAAACTTTGTGTACTCTGAGCCTAGGTGGTTTATTTTTTTAGTTCTTCGGTTTTATTAATTGCCCGATAAAAGTAAAGGTGAAAAGAAAGGCTGCCAATGCTCCGAAGAATCCGATGATGATGATGTACTTATTTGCACTTGCTGCTGTTTCCTTGGTTTCCTCATTCTTTTTTTCAATGGCAACAATATTCAATTCGTTAACTGCATTAATATCTGTCATGAGTTGATTGAAAGTATGATCTTCAGGTATTTTCAACCACAAAAAATATTCTGCTTTTATTTTATCTGCCAATTCTTTTTCACCAACCTCAGTAATGTTATTTAATTCTGCCTGCAGGTTAGTTTCAAATTTTGTGCGGAGTGGAAGTTGCTCATTATTAATTCGCAACCCGTCCAATGCTTTTTGCATTTCATTACAATACCTTACTGTCCGTATGTTATCGTTGAAAGAATTTTCAGAATGAGCTTCCATTTTCTTCACATACATCGCACCGATAACCACTAACACAATTATGATAGCAAGCTGAAAAGTCAGAATCAGAATTGTTTTGATATTAACTGTTTTCATTGGGTAAATTTTTAAGTGTAACAGTATTATTCGTAAACCCTTTTCAGATTTACATCTTTCGGTGGAATTAATATCAATGGGAATTTTTCAATGGAAACAGAACTGGTATCCAATCCAAACTCGCGGCCTTCCTTGAGTGATACACTTTTCAAAAAGAAATAGCCATCCATAATCAATTTCTCAATAAAAGGCAATTCGTTTTCGAAACTCAAAAACTTTTCTATCACAACAAACCGGAAATCGCCCGATACATTTTGTTTATTCAATGATTCGTAGCGGCTTACAGTATCTACTTCGTTGTTTGCCGCCATGTTTTCTACCACTTTCTTAAAATACAAATTAATGCGTGGAGGCACACGGAAACCCAACATAAAATCAACCCGGAAAACATCGCCGGGAATTAAAGGTGTAACAGTGTATTCGAGTGTATAGGGTTCATCCACCACATCCACATGCACAAACCAATACACATCGGCCCGCTTTGGTTGTTTCTGGAAAACTGAATAGAAAATTTTCGATTCCATTTGTGATGGATAATCTGCGCTGGTTAAATAAATTAAATGCGAACAATATTTGGGAACAGTTGCATCATCACTTAACGCTTTTAAGGGAGGCAGAAAATCTTTCACATTCACAAATTCAAGGTACCGGTTTTTGATTTTCCGTGCCCTGAACCAAACATACATGACAGCAAATAATACAGAGCCAATAAACACCGTTACATAACCACCATGCATAAATTTATTG
>JAHEZG010000091.1:3994-9933 GCA_023251195.1 Chitinophagaceae bacterium
CAATTCCACTGAGAGAAAAACAAACGCAGTTAAGCCAACCAAAAAATAAGAGCCTCGTTTGACATATAAATAGGTACAGTATAAAAGTGTGGTCATCAGCATAGTGATACTGATGGAAAGTCCGTATGCGGCTTCCATGTTTTTTGATTCTTTAAATCCAAGCACCATGGCCACACAACCAATGAAAAGCATAATGTTTATACTCGGAACATAAATCTGTCCGCGTAAATCTGTAGGATGAAGCACCCGAACTTTTGGCCAGAGATTTAATCGCATGGCCTCATTAATCAAAGTGAAACTTCCGGTAATCAGTGCCTGACTCGCAATGACTGAAGCCATTGTGGCGATTATGATTCCGACAATGCGGAACCAATCTGGCATGGTTGCATAAAATGGATTTTGTGCAGAGAGAACTTCGCCATTGTGTTGCATGATCCACGCGCCCTGACCGAAATAATTCAACAACAAACATGTCTTTACAAAAATCCAACTGATGCGAATATTTTTTCTACCGCAATGACCAAGATCAGAATACAATGCTTCGGCTCCTGTGGTACAAAGAAAAACTGCTCCGAGCAACCAGAATCCTTTCGGATATTCAACCAATAATTCAACAGCATACATTGGATTAATGGCATGGAGAATTTGCCAATGCTGAAAAAGATTTCCTAAACCAAGAACGCCCAACATGCTAAACCAAATGAACATGATTGGTCCGAATGAACTTCCGACGAGCATAGTTCCCATACGCTGAAAAATAAAAAGTCCGCAGAGTATGGCAATTACAATGGGAACTGTATTTATATCTTCATAATAAAAACGCAAACCTTCAATAGAAGAAGATACAGTTATTGAAGGGGTGATTATACCATCAGCTAAAAGTGCCGCCCCGCCAATGATTGCAGGATACACCAGCCACTTTCCGCGCTTGCGAACCAAAGCATATAGCGAAAAAATTCCGCCTTCACCTTTGTTGTCGGCGCGAAGTGTGAGAATAATATACTTGACCGTTGTTTGAATGGTGAGTGTCCAGAACACGCAACTCAATCCGCCATAAACCAACAACTGACTTACAGGTCTGTCGCCTAAAATTGCCTGCATCACATAGAGAGGTGATGTTCCGATATCACCATAAATGATTCCGAGAGTGACTAATAATCCGGCAAGGGTGAGCTTGTTAAGCCCGTGAGATTTTTCCAAGGAGTGCTATAATAAGCGGCGGCAAATATATGCTTGTGTTTATTCAACATTCAAATAAGTAGCTTCTTTAATTTTTACTGATTCAACATAACTGTATTTTTTAGTTTTGACGCAATTCAAAAAAACATGTCGAATACCCTTCTGGTCATTTTATTTATTGTTGGTTATGCTGCCATTGCATTGGAACATCCGATTCGTGTGAACAAAACCGCAACTGCATTATTGTTAGCGGTGGTTAGTTGGGTAATGCTGATAATGCTGACTAACGAAACTGCAAACGAATTGCTACCCGAGCTTTCACATCATCTTTCTGATATTTCTGAAATTGTATTTTTTCTCATGGGTGCCATGACTATCGTGGAGCTGATTGATACACACCGCGGATTCAGAGTGGTAAGCACTTTAGTAAAAACAAAAAATAAAGTTTCGCTGCTGTGGATTATTTGCTTTATCACTTTTTTTCTTTCAGCCATTCTCGATAACCTCACAACTTCAATTGTAATGGTTTCCATTCTACGAAAAATGATTGATGATAAGAAAGACAGAATGATTTTCGCATCCATGGTAATTGTTGCGGCAAATGCGGGCGGAGCGTGGTCGCCGATTGGTGATGTAACAACAACAATGCTTTGGATTGGCGGACAAATTTCTGCAGTGAATATTATTGAAACACTTTTTATTCCGAGTCTTGTTTCACTTTTAATTCCATTGATTTATTTCACTATAAAAATGAAAGGAGAAAAAATTGCTGAAACAGAAAATGATACTGAGGTTCCGCAACCTTATTCCACACACATTTTTATTCTTGGAATATTGAGCTTGATTTCGGTTCCGGTTTTTAAACAGTTGACACACTTACCGCCGTACATGGGAATTTTATTAGGCTTATCAATAATGTGGGTGATAACAGAAATACTTCATTCAAAACGCGAGCGGAAAGATTTGCAGGTAGCAAGTGTGCTTGGCAAAATTGATTTGAGTTCCATTTTATTTTTTGTCGGAATTCTGTTAACCGTTGCTGCATTGCAAACAGCAGGCATTCTTGAGCTGACTTCAACATGGTTGGATACTACTATTCCAAATAAAGATATTGTAGTCACCTTGCTCGGAGTTGCATCTTCTATTATTGATAATGTGCCATTAGTCGCCGCAACCATTGGAATGTATCCGTTACATGTTTTTCCAATGGATGATAAATTGTGGGAGATGATTGCTTTCTGCGCAGGAACCGGTGGAAGTTTATTAATCATTGGTTCAGCAGCAGGAGTGGTGGTGATGGGAATGGAAAATATTTCGTTCGGATGGTATTTGAAAAAAATTTCAATTCCTGTGTTGATTGGTTACTTAGTTGGTGTGGGTTGTTATTTGGTGATTTATGCAGCAATACATTCTTGAAAAATCCACCTGAATTTTTCTATCAACTCAATCATTGTATTCTTGCATTCCACTTCATTAAATTATTTCGTGCGCGCACTTCTTATTTTTCTTCTTCTCTCCGCTTTCATTTCCTGTAAAGTATCTAAGAGATATTTAATTCAAATACCGTACAGTCAAAACGCTGTTCCACCACAACCTGATTACAGTAAAAATTCGTCGTGGGCTGCTTTACCTACCATGAAAGATGAAGCCGATGAAATGCCTGATAAGAATTTAAAATACGGACAAGACTCAGCAAAGGTTGATGTGTTTTTTATTCACCCAACCATTTTTACTGATGAACCTGAAGGAGAATTTAAATGGAACGCAGATGTAAACGACAAAACACTGAACAAAAAAGTAGATGAGTCAACAATCAAACTGCAAGCGAGCGTGTTTAATGTATCGTGTAAAATTTATGCGCCCCGGTATCGTCAGGCACACATCAGTGCATTTTATACAAAGGATATGGATGCAAAACGAAATTCGCTTGATACTGCTTACGCCGATGTTAAACATGCATTTGAATATTATTTACAACATTACAATAATGGCCGACCAATAATTATTGCGGGTCATAGTCAGGGTACAAAACATGCAGCGCGATTGCTGAAAGAATATTTTGATAATAAACCATTGCAAAAACAATTGGTATGTGCTTACCTGATTGGAATGCCAGTGCCAACTGATTCGTTTTGCTGCATTGCTCCTTGTGAAGATTCAACTCAAACCAATTGCTGGATTTCATGGAACACTTTTGCTTATGGATATACACCAACCTATTATGAATATGGTTTGAATCATGCGGTGTGTACCAACCCACTCACATGGAGAATTGACTCATTATATGCAGATAATAAATGTAACGAAGGTGGTGTGTTGCGAAATATTCATCACATCTATCCGGGCATTTGCGATGTGCAGGTGCACAATGGATTGTTATGGATTAACAAACCGGTTTTTCGTGGCAGCAATTTATTCGACTGGAAAATTTATCACATACTTGACTACGGTTTGTTTTATATGAACATCCGGAAAAATGTAGATGACCGATGCAGTGCCTATCTGAAAGGAAAAAAATAATGCGTCTGTTAATTACTTGCGAATAACTTTTATAATTATGAAATCGTAGTGATGTTAAATTCACAAAAAAATTAAGAATGAAAACTGCATTTCGATTATCCATCATTTTTGTTGTACTCTTTTCACTTTTCTCTTTTAAATATGGAGGCGGAGACTGGATAACTTATTCAGAAAAAAAGAAGGCAAAATTTGAAATAATGCTACCGGAAAAACCTAAGGCTGATAAAAAAGGCGACAATTGGTTTATTTCTGCAACTCTTGATGAACCACTAACTAATTTTTATATCAGCATTGATTTTGGATCTTCAGCCTATACAGATCAAACTTTTCAAGACCGGGTTGCATCTAATATGAATGTGATTGAAACAACTTTCACCACTAAGATTACCGATAAAAAAGAAATTCAATTCAACGGTGGGATTTGTATAGAATACCGATATGAAATGTTTGGATTGAAATCGTTGGTGCGTGCTTTTTATAAAGACAATAAATTATTTGAACTCACCTGCAATCCGATTTTAGGTGAGGTGCCTGAGGCAGAGAAAGATAAATTCTTCAACTCATTTCATTACCTGCCATAAAAAATTTCTTATTTATAAAAAATAAAAGATGCCATCTGCCTTTGTCGGATGGCATTTTTCTTTATTGCTAAAATTATTTTTTTGTCGCATTCATATAGTTCAGTGCCTTGGCTGCCATTGCATCTTTCGGATCCAATTTTAAAGTTTGCTCAAAACAAATTCTTGCGCTATCATATTTATGAATAGTAAAATAAATGCCGGCAAGGTTGTACCATGTTTTAGAATCATTTGGTCCGTACTTCACTGCTTTACGGTAATCGGAAATTGCTTTTGCGGTATCGCCCTTCTGATAATCTTTTGTTGCATTGCTCAGAAACTCAGAAACTAAAACTTTATCGAACTCACCAAGTTTCGGGTGTGAGTGTTGCAACTCACGCGCTTTATTCCAATAATATTCGGCGCTGTCAATCATTTTTTTTCTATTAAAAGCAACTCCAAGATTCAGGTATGGGTCAGTGTATTTCGGATGAATGCGCAATGCTTTTTTTAATAAATGAACCGAACTGTCGTAACACGATTTTTTCAGTAATGAATCCTGTGCCTCGTCACCTAAAAAAATATAAGATGTACCTGCACCATTATTTGTTCGCGCGCTGTTCGGATTTGTTTGCGCATCTATTATAAAAAGGGTCTTATCATTTTTCCACTCCTTGCTGCGCGAAAGCGTTTTGTAAGAAAATGGAAAAACGATGATGACAAGAATTGAAATCACAATTGGCTTAAAAGTTTTTTGTTCAGCAATAATTTTCTGGAATAGCAATGAAATGCCTGCTACAACTGCAATTAAAAATCCAAACGATGCCTGAAATAAAAATCGCTCGCCCATTACTCCACCCGTATCTACCACCAAATTGGAAACGATAAACACACTGAAGAAATAAAACAGAATTCCAAAGGCAACTAAACTCTTCTTTCCAATTTCTTTAAAAGCATAAATCAATAATGCCAATTGAACAACAATGGAAAGCAACACGCGCCAATCACCAAAGTTTGTATAAGGAATTTGATTGAATGAATAATCGTAATTGAGTTTCATGGGGAGAAAAAGCATCACAATGTATTTTCCAAGTACAAATATTTTTGTTGAGAAAGCTTCCATTTGTGTAGCATACAGGTAAGGTGAGTTCATTACCTCCGAAATTTCTTTGTGAACAAACCCGATAATAGAGAATCGAAGAATTATATAAAACACGGTGACAATAATAAATGGAACTGCAGCCAAAAAACTTTTCTTCCAATCCATTTTAGTGAAACAGAAAAAAGTAATTGGAAGAATAGCAATGAATGTGACACCATTTTCTTTTGATAACAGCGCAAGAAAAAAACAAACAACACTCATCAACAAAAAAAACAGTTTGTTTTTCTTTTTCCAATCCAATGCAAAAATTAAAGTGAGCAAAAGAAAAAACCACGACAGCAATTCGTCTCTACTCTTGATATTGGCCACTACTTCAGTATGCAGTGGATGAACCACAAACAATAATGTGATGATGAATGATGGCCAAATTTGTTTTGTAATGTGTTTATACAATACCTGATAAAGTAAAAAAGCAGTGGCTGCATACAACAACACATTATTGAAATGCATGAAATGTGCAAGCGATAAATTATTGTCGATGCCGGTTTTCTTCCAGCCAAAAATTTCTATTTCAGTTGCAA
>JAHEZG010000091.1:9970-11816 GCA_023251195.1 Chitinophagaceae bacterium
TAACAGGTCGGGTATTCCGGCAAATCCTTTTTGTGTAAATGAATTCATGGTGATGCTGATGACATCATCCAACGCCCACTCATTCTGAAAAGTGACTGCATATAAAATCATAGCAACAATTGAAAGCACTATTGCCTGCATTGTTGGTTTCTCATACCACTCTGTTTTTATCAGTGGATTTAATTCAATTGGTTTGGGATTCGGAACTTTTTGTTTGGCCATTTAAACTGTTTTGTTCGGCGCTTAAAAATATTTCTATTTTCGCAACCCAAAATTTTCTTTTATGGAATTTCAAGAAATAGTTGCCATCACCGGAATGTCAGGACTTTTCAGAGTGCTTTCATCTAAATCAAACGGAGTAATTGTTACAGGGCTCGAAGATGGAAAATCACAATTCATCTCTGCAAGGGTACACAACATTTCTTCATTGGAAAACATCACTATTTATTTAGACAATGATGAAAACCGTGAATTGAAATTTGTGTTCGCTGATATGTTAAAAGCAGAAACTGAAACTCCACCACCCGATGCAAAAGCATCGAACGATGAATTGCGGAAATATTTTACAGCTGTAATTCCAACTCACGATAAAGTGCGCGTTCACAACAGCGATATAAAAAAGATGGTGCGTTGGTTCCACATCTTAAAAGCAAATAATTTAATAAAGACGGAGGAAGAGTTGAAACTTGCAGAAGAGAAAACAGAAAGTTGATTTGATGATATTGTATCAGCAGGGTTACATGAAGTGACCCCTGCGTATTTCAACGCAGGGGCCTGATTACAGCAACTCTGCTGAGAATTTATCTTTAAATATGTACTTAATTATTCACCATTATTGGCATCACCAGCATCAGTGTGTCTTCTTTATCGTCACTTGTGGTTGGAGAAATTAACGATGCTCTGGTTGGTGTACTGAATTCGAACTTAACTTCATCGGTACTTAATGCACTTAATATTTCACTGAGGAAACGGCCATTGAATGATATTTCAATATCCTCGCCGCTGTAATTACAAACTAATTTTTCTGTTGCTTCATTGCTGAAGTCCAAATCGCGAGCGGTGATTGTAAGCTCACTTCCTTTCAATTCAAAAGTTACCTGGTGCGTGGTTTTGTTAGAGAAGATAATTAAACGACGAAGCGAGTTAAGAATTTCGTTGGCGCCAATAATTAATTTATTTGGATTATCAGTTGGTATCACTGCGTTGTAATCCGGAAAGCGTGCATCAATCAAACGGCATATAAGATTCACAGTACCGAAACTGAAAAATGCATTGCTGTTATTGTATGAAAGATTAACCTGTGTGTCTTCAGAGGGCAAGGCTCCATTTACCAGTTGCAATGCTTTGCGCGGAACAATAAATGATGCAGCAGTTGCACTTCGAGTATCAAACCGCTTAAAGCGAACCAGCTTATGTGCATCGGTACTAACGAAAGTTATTCCATCAGTAGTCAGTTCAAAATTTACTCCGGTCATTGCAGGTCGCAAATCATCGGTGCCAACAGCGAACAAACATTTATTGATCGCATTTTTTAAAACCGCCGAACTGATTTTTATATCCTTTATATCTTCAGCAACCGGAATGCGTGGATAGTCATCGCCATTTTCGCCGGTGAGTTTGTACTTACCGTTGTCAGAAGTTATTTCTATTGCATAACTCTGTTCATCAATGCTGAAAGTGAGTGGTTGTTCAGGCAATGATTTTAAAATGTTCATGAGCATGCGTGCAGGAATAGCGATCTTTCCTTCTTCACGGGCTTCCACTTCAAGTGTAGTGCTCATTGAAGTTTCAAGGTCGGTGCTGAAAACGGTAAGTTTTCCCTTTTTAATATCAAACAAAAAATCTT
>JAHEZG010000092.1 GCA_023251195.1 Chitinophagaceae bacterium
AAAACACAGAACAAAGAGGTGTATGATTTTCTCGCTTCGGTTTCTGATAAATACGGAATCGGTTTCTGGAAACCCGGCGCCGGAATTATTCACCAGGTGGTATTGGAGAATTATGCTTTCCCCGGTGGACTGATGATTGGAACTGACTCGCACACCGTGAATGCAGGCGGATTGGGAATGATTGCCATTGGCGTTGGTGGTGCTGATGCTTGTGATGTGATGGCTGGTCTTCCGTGGGAATTAAAATTTCCAAAACTGATTGGCGTAAAACTCACAGGCAAACTAAGCGGCTGGACTTCAGCAAAGGATGTGATACTGAAAGTTGCAGGAATTCTTACCGTGAAGGGCGGTACCGGAGCAATCCTTGAATACTTCGGCGATGGTGCTGATAGTTTGAGTTGCACAGGTAAGGGAACCATTTGCAATATGGGAGCGGAGATTGGTGCAACCACATCTGTTTTCTGTTACGATAAAAAGATGAGCGATTATCTGAAAGGAACTTCGCGTGCTGATGTGGCTGCTTTAGCTGATGGAGTTGCGGCGCACTTGCGCGGCGATGATGAAGTGTATGCTTCGCCTGAAAAATATTTTGATGAAGTAATTGAAATTAATCTGAGCGAACTGGAGCCACACATCAACGGTCCATTCACTCCCGATTTAGCTTTTCCGATTTCGAAATTTGCGGCGGCGGTGAAAGAAAATAACTGGCCTGCAAAATTGGAAGTTGGATTAATCGGTAGCTGCACAAATTCTTCTTACGAAGATATTTCCCGCAGTGTATCTATCGCGAAGCAAGCCGTTGATAATGGATTGAAAGCAAAATCTGAATTCACCATTACACCGGGTTCTGAAATGGTGCGATTCACCATTGAACGCGATGGAATGTTAAGTGTGTTCGACCAAATGGGTGGAATGGTACTCGCAAATGCTTGCGGACCTTGCATCGGTCAGTGGGCGCGTCATCGAAAAGGTGGTGAGGCAAAAAATTCCATCATCACTTCATACAACAGAAACTTTGCAAAACGAAATGATGGCGATCCGAACACACACGCATTTGTTGCCTCACCTGAAATTGTAACCGCGCTTGCCATTGCGGGTGATTTAACTTTTAATCCGCTTACTGATTTTATTACAAATGATAATGGAGAGAAAATAAAATTCGCCGAGCCACAGGGAATGGAATTACCTGCAAAAGGTTTTGCTGTTGATGATGCCGGTTATCAGGAACCTGCTGCTGATGGTAGTGGTGTAACAGTTGCAGTTTCTCCTACATCTGACAGATTGCAATTGCTCGCTCCGTTTTCTGCATGGGAAGGAACTGACATATACAATCTCAAATTGTTAATCAAGGCAAAAGGCAAGTGCACCACCGACCACATTTCAATGGCGGGACCTTGGTTAAAATATCGCGGTCACTTAGATAATATTTCGAACAACATGCTGATTGGTGCTGTGAATTTCTTCAACGAAAAAACCAACACCGTAAAAAATCAATTGGATAATTCTTACAACGAAGTTCCGAAAGTGCAGCGCGCATATAAAGCAGCAGGCATTGGAAGCATTGTAGTTGGTGATGAAAATTATGGCGAAGGAAGTTCACGCGAACACGCGGCAATGGAGCCGCGCTTCCTCGGTGTTCGTGCGGTATTAGTAAAATCATTCGCGCGTATTCACGAAACCAATTTGAAGAAGCAGGGAATGTTGGCGCTCACTTTTGCAAATCCTGCTGACTACAATAAAATTCAGGAAGACGATAACATCAGCATTCTTGGTCTTACCACTTTCACTCCAGGTGTTCAACTCACTGTTGCATTGAATCACACCGATGGAACAACAGAAGAAATAATAGTGAACCACACTTACAACGAACAACAGATTGAGTGGTTCAAAGCAGGTGGGGCGCTGAATATTATTCGGATGGCGCAGGCTAGTTAGTGAATAGCGAAAATAAATTCGCTACAAATTAAAAATACAAATGCCCTTCAGAATTTTCCGAAGGGCATTTGTATTTCATCTGTTTCGCAGAAATAATTATTCCACCACCACAATTTTCATTGGAGGAATATGCAACACATCATTCAGTTTCAGTAAATAAATTCCGGGAACGAGATGATCGCTGAGTGTAACAGTATGTGAACCTGAGGTGAGTTGAATTTTGTTGCTCCAAATTTTTCTCCCTGTTACATCAAACAATTCCATTTGCAGCGCACAGATTTTTTGCATATAAATTTTTAGTGTAACAGTTTGCGAAGCAACAGAAGGATTTGGAAAAACAATTGCAGAATTTCCTGAATTGGAAATGTATGGTGAGGATTCAAACCACGCACAACTATCTTTCAGTAATGATTGATCCATCCAGTTCAATCGGGCAGCAAGCCAGTTTTTTAGTGTGTCAACTTCCTGCTGATAAGTTGCGGGCAGCCAATCATTCGGCCAGGTATATTTTCCAAGAATTGGGTAGCGCTCGTAATGGCGAGCCTGCGCAAGACTCACTAAATATTTTATGGAATCAATGACCGAATTAACATGCGCATTGCTGAAAGTATTTGCGCGGAAGTAAGTGTAACGGCATTTTAAATCATTCACATATGTGCTGTCATCCAAAAATCGTTTCCACCAGAATGGATTTTGAAATCCATCGCCGAACGGACAAGGGAAATTCCACTCCCAATCATTCCAGAAAGCTCCGTTGTAATAATTTGCATTTCCATAAGTAAGATTAAAATCCCACAACGGTCCGCAATGCAATTTTCCTCCCTTGCTGTTTCGCTCCTTATATAAATACGAACTCAAACGATAGCCATCTATGTTGCGTGAAACCTCGTTGCTCAACGAAAAATCAATGAACGAATTCACATCAATATATTTCCGATAACCAATTGCACTATCCATAAAATTATTTCCGTGCAATGAATTTTCAAATAGACTTACATAACCCTGAATGTATGCTTTCTGCACAGCAGCCAATTGCAATCCATCGGGATCATCATACTGAAAATAAGTATGCCCACTTTGTGCTGATGTATCATCACATGCACGATAGTTCGATTCCCATCCGTCGTTATTGGAGCCGGTCCATTTATCTACTTTCAAAATATATCCGCCCGACAATGCATCACCCGACAAATCAGTCGGAAGCAGTTTCGCAATATCCACCCGATGGTTGTCCTGTTTTATTTTTTCCATCAGTAAATAAATTCCTTCGTACTGCTGATTGATAAAAACTTCGCAGTACATAAAGTGCGGTGCATAGTGTCCCATCTCATTGGCAAACTGATAAGTGATTGCATTTCGCATCAACGATTTATCGTCATACGGTGCAAGCAAAATCCAATCGTGTTCGGAATGCATTCCTAATAAAGAAAAATTTAAAGCTGAGGAATCAATTGCATTAACTGTAGTAATACCATAACTCACCTGCGCAAATGATTGCGAACTGCTTCCTCGCTTTTCTATCTGAATATTTCCATTGTAATTATTAAACGAATCATTGGGATGATTAAAATTTCCATTTCCGTTCCAGATGATTCCCATTGTTGCATCAATCTTCGGCTCATCCACAATGTTCTGATTATTTGTATTGATATATACAAGCGGAAGATTACTGGAGTCAATGGCAATAGGTGCAACAGTTGGTCCGTCAAATTCGAGTTGCCACCAAAGCAAATCACCACTATCTGCAAATGGCCAAGTGTCTTGAATAATTAAAGTCCAGTCGCCATTTCCGTTTTGTCCGTTATTAAATTCTCCGAGAAATCCTTCCGGCCAAAAATCACCTGTGAATGGAGCACCATTTTGTTCAATCAAGGCTGCAGTTGCATCTACAGTAAAAAAAGTGGAATCATATCCATCACCATCGCCGCCATTTCCACCACTGAGTAAAACTGTAGTTCCATCGGGTGATTTTAAATAGATATCCAGATCGCTGTCCCAGGTGTGGGTGAGTTTTATTCCTACCCGTCTTAAGCCAACTGCATTATTTAAAGTAGATTGATTTAATGCACTAACCAATACACTATAAATTCCGGGCGGACCATTATCAGGAATTGCACCAGCAGAACCTGAATAAACCTGTGCCTGCACAATGGGTGAAATCAGGATTGGAAACAAAAAAATTATAGTGTATTTGAGTTCAGTTAATTTTCTCATATGCAACAAATCTAAATGGCCGATTGTAAAAAATGAGTGCAACTGATAAATTTCTTTTTGCAATGTATCAAATTACTTTCCTCAATAATCTTTATCATTTATATATCTGAAATTTTAATTTGAAAATAAGAATTGAATAAGCAAAGAATTTATATTTTCATCGCGAGAATACTTTTAAAATTAACCTGATTAAAAAATTTTATTTCATGAAAGAACTCATTCAACCTGTTTTAGTAACCAATCCTGAACCCGGTCACGAACTGAAAGATGTGCTGACATTGCAGGAGTTCATTAATCTGCTGAAAGAAGAAGAAGATTACTGGCCCGGCGAACAACAGAATACCAAGTTGATGATTTCGCGCCTGCGGAAAATATTTTACGATCAGTGGGGATGGAATAAAGAATTAATTAAAGGCGCTGCGAATGTTGAGTGTCGCTACGAGGTGACAATAGTTGACACACCAACCGAACACTCACGCGCTGTTACACGATACAAAAAGAATACTTACCAGCCAAAACATCGTATGGTAACTTATCGCGATAACGACCGCGTTTATGGCAACACCCGCGTTGGTCTTTCGCCATTCATTTATAAAAGTGATCATCAGGAAATACGATTGCCAGATGGAACCATGTGCGATGCCGCACACATTCTCGCAGGTCTCGATGCTTATAATTATAAAGACATTGTAACACCGTTGCCTTCGTTTTTAAAATTTGCCGCGAAACTTTTTCCGCATGTTGATTCGAATGTAGATATTGTAACATGGCTTGGCGACATTGCAAGTTCAGCAGGTGATTTTCTGTTTGAATATCTTCGCACCAATAAGCACCCGCTTTCAGTTGATACAGAACAACACTACATTGATATTGATGCACCGGGTTCTGATATGCTTGGCGATATTGATCCGTATGTGATTGCAAAATATTACAATGTGGGTTCAACCGATGGTCAGCGATACACCGATATTTTATTTAATTATTACATCGGCACTCAAATGAATCCACCAATCCGGAATTTTCGCATGTCTATTTTCTGTGAGTCAGTTGGATTAACCGGATGGGATGGAAAAAATTTCGCCAATGAAAATGAGTGGCTTGAATATTATCGCAAGCAATTGCGCGACAATACCTGCTTTCAGGTTTTCAGTTTGGTGGAAGAAAATCTGAAAAGTTTTTTCATGTTGATGCGCATCTGGCTGGGCGGATATAAAAGTGTGCTGAAATTAGAATTGCTTTTAGAAATTTATTTGAAAGCGCTGAAAGACGGAATTAAAAAAGAAGGAGCAATGCCGCATAAAAATCTGTTGACACAGCAAGCTGACTTTATTAAAACAACGATCCTCGAAAAAACTGAAGCGTAAATTATGAGCGACCAGAAAAAAATAGTTTACATACTTGCCAGCATTGCAGGCATACTTTTTCTTCCATACATCGGCGCTTACATTCATCTTAATGGCGATTTTCCGGAAGATTATTTTGCATTCCCTGCGCTCACTGCTCCTGATAAAGCCCCATTCAGTTTACTGGTTTTTTGCGGAGTAGGTGTCATGTTCGCTGCGAGCATTGTACTTTATTTTTATCCATACATTTTCGGATTTAAGCGTGTAACTCCTGCACCAAAGCAAACTTTTCAGAAAGTGAAATTGCCGATATGGTTTTGGGTAGGAACAATAGTTTTTGGTACTACTTTGTTTTTATCGTGGATGAAATTCAGCGAGCCGCACTTCATTATTAACTGGGGAGCGCTTCCATTATTCTGGGGTTTCACATTAATGTTAGATGGTTGGGTTTATATACGCACCGGAGGAAAATCACTGATTTCAAATTCGCCGAGAGAAATTCTCGCCATTGGTTTTGCTTCCATTTTTGGGTGGATGATTTTTGAATACCTGAATTTTTTCGTGGATGATAATTGGGTTTATCCGCAGGGCGCTTTAATTGCTGATGATGAATTTGTGATTTATGCTTTGCTCGGTTCGGCGGGATTAATGCCAATGGTTTTTGAGTGGTACAGTTTGTTCAACACCTTCCCGAAATTCAGAGATTCTTTTACACAAGGACCAAAAATTATATTTCCGAACTGGCTGAAAATCGCTTTAGTAGTTGGTTGCTTCGCCGGAATGTTTTCATCAGCTTTTTTTCCGAATATACTTTTCGAATGTTTGTGGATAGGTCCGCTCATAATAATTTCCATTGTGTTGAACGAATTAAAAATATGGACTCCGTGGGCTCCTATTGCAAAAGGAAACTGGTCGCCGATGTTGTTAGTTGCGCTTGCATTTTTAGTACAGGGATTTTTAACTGAGTTCTGGAATTTTTACAGCGCGCACGACATTATGGGAAATGTAACAGCGTGCTACAATCCCGACCACTGGACTTACAGTGTGCCTTATGTAAACTGTCTTCATGTTTTTGAAATGCCGCTGATGGGATTGTTTGGCTATCTACCTTTCGGGGTGTATTCAGGTGTTTGGTGGATTTTGTTTGCTTATCTTTTAAATATTCCTACTCAGTTTTCTGAAGCAGGTCATAAAAATGTATAAAGTATGAAGCGGCTATTTTTCACAGCGTGTATTTTATTGTTTTATGTTTTTGCAAATGCACAAGACATTAGCTGGAATGGAATTACAAATACAGAATTCGTCGGTGACAAAGTTTCTGTTCTGGAAGATTCTGCAAAAAATCTTTCTATAGATCAGGTTGCCGGTGAATCATTCAGCAAAAAATTTATTCCCTCTACAAAAAAAATTCTCGACTTCAAATTTTCCCCTTCCGTTTACTGGATAAAATTTTCAGTTGATAATAAATCGTCTGATAAACTTTTACTGGAAGTTGCGCAGGCATTGCTTCCGTCTGTTGATTTATATTTTAAAGATTCATTGGGAAAATGGCAATCGTACAAAGCCGGATACACAGTTAACCTGAATGAAAAAATAATCCGTCATCACTACCAGTTATTTCCGTTGATAGAAAAAAACGGAAGTGAATATTATCTGCGCATTCAGGCAAGCGGATTACCCATTCCGCTTTCGTTGTGGAAACAGGATGTGTATGAAATAAAAGCAACCAACCAGAAAATCATTTACGGAATTTACATGGGCATCATGCTTTTTGTTATTCTGTATAACCTGTTTTTGTTTTTCTCGCTTCGTAAATTAGGGTACCTGCATTACAGCTTCTTGGTTTTTCTGTATGCCACCTTCTCCGGAATTTTTGATGGCTATCTATCTTATCTGTTTCCAAGTATGGATTTACAATACTGGTATATTCTTAATCCGATCATGAATCAGCCGAATGGATTGTTGTTTTGTCTTTTGTTTCTGGATGTAAAAAAATATTTACCGCGTGCTTATAAAATTTCAATTGGTGTACTCATCTATTTTATTTCGTACATCTTGTGGTATAATTTTCTTCCAAATATTCAAGTGCTTCCAATCAGCCAGTTGCATGCTTTGGTTGGAATTTTATTGATGGCAACTTTGGGAATTTTAGTTGGCAAAAAAGGAAATAAACTCGGCTACTATTTTTCGCTCACCTACTTTTTATTTTTTGCACTTGCATCAATGGAGGTCGTGTACGATCAAAGCGGAAGTCCTTCGTACTTTTTTGAACTGAGTCATGTGTCGTCCGGAATTTTTGTGGAAGTGTTTTTACTTTCCTATTTATTGTCGCTGCGTTTCAAATGGGAGAAAAAAGAAATTGAAACTGCAAAAGCAGAAGCACAACAAATGGTGATTGAGAAAACCAAGGAAAACGAAAAAATTGTGCGCGAACAAAATATTGTGCTCGAACAAAAAGTAGAAGAGCGCACGCACGAACTGAAAGCCACACAACAGCAACTGATTCAAAAAGAAAAGCTCGCTTCATTGGGAGAACTCACCGCGGGCATCGCTCACGAAATAAAAAATCCGCTCAACTTCATTAATAATTTCAGTGAATTGACAATTGATCTGATGGATGAATTAACGGCTGCCACCAACGAGGAAGAAAGAAATGAAGTTCGCAACGACATCAGAAACAACCTGAAAATAATTACACAGCACGGCAAGCGCGCCGATCAGATTGTTGAAAGCATGTTGCTGCACAGCCGCGAATCATCGGGCGAAATGCAACTGACAGATATTAATTTAATCTGCGACGAATCCATTGATCTGGCTGCGCAAAGTATTAAAGCAAAAACGCTCGGATTTGTTTGCGAAATTGAAAAATCATTTGCGCCCGATTTACCAAGGATTAAAATGGTGCATGAAGATATTTCACGCGTGTTACTCAATATCATCAGCAATGCGCTTTACATTTTAAAAGAGAAAAAAGAAAAAGGTAAGGTAACGATTACTACTTCCATGAAAAACAATTTCGTGACTGTTACAGTTACCGATAACGGCCATGGAATTCCGGATAACATTAAGGATAAAATTTTTCAACCCTTCTTCACCACCAAGCCAACGGGTGAAGGCACCGGTTTGGGTTTAAGTATTTCATACGACATTGTAAAGGCGCATGGCGGAGATATTAAAGTCATCAGCAAGGTTGGCGAAGGAACATCATTTACAATTTCGCTTCCGCTCTGAGTTTCTTCAATTCTTTTTTTCGGAAACAATCAGCAGTATGATCATCGGTGATTCCGGTTGCCTGCATGAATGCATAGCAAATAGTGGAGCCACGAAATTTGAAACCGCGTTTGCCCATGTCTTCACTCATGGCATCGCTCACTTCGGTTTTTGATTTGTAATCTGATAAATTTTTAAACTGATTCACAATTGTTTTTCCATTGGTGAAACTCCAGACATATTTTGCAAACGAACCAAACTCCTTTTGAATTTTCAGAAAACACTTTGCATTATTTATTGCCGCTTCAATCTTTAAGCGATTGCGGATAATTCCTTCATCCTGTAACAGTGCATCAAATTTTTGCTGTTTGAATTTTGAAACTTTCACTGCATCAAAATTTGCAAATGCCTTTCTGAAATTTTCGCGCTTTCGCAAAACAATCAGCCAGCTCAATCCAGCCTGAAAACTTTCGAGCACTAAAAATTCAAACAGCAACTGATCGTCGAACAAAGGTGTTCCCCATTCTTCATCGTGATACTTGATATAAATTTCGTGATTACCTTTTGTACACCACGCACAACGGATTTTTTCTTTCATAAATCTTAATTCTTAAATTAAGAATCTAAAATAATTTATTCCTGCATTCCATTTTTTATCCAGCAGGTAATTTTTAAAATAAGAGAATCAGCAATCGGCGGTAATTTATTCGGCATTGCTTTGGTTCCTTTATCCTGATTGATAGCACATAAAAATTTTGTCGGAAATTTATTTACTGCAGCAACTGAAGCGGAATAACTATCGAGCACCACTTTCTTCTTGGCAGTACTTGCATCATGGCAAGGGGAATAGGCACAATGAGTATTGAAAATTGTTTTGATTGAGTTGGTGTAAGTGTTCAAGCTGTCAATTAAAACTGAACAATCAGCCTTGGCTAAGTAATCAGTATTTGGCGTTGGTTTGCTGCATGCGCCTAAAAACAAAACAACAATCAAGATTAATGACGAAAAGAATTTCAATGTTTTCAAATCAGTATTTTTTTACAAAGGAAGGTTAAAATGTGTTTGCAGTTTATGAATCTGCTTTCATGAAACGATTTCTTTACGATTGGTTAGTGAAATAAAAAATTTACTACTGAGACACTGAGTTCAAGGAGAATCACTGAGATGTCACTTCAATAAATTTCTTCCAACTAAAATATTTCAATCGCAATCTTATTTTCGTCATCCCAAATAAAAATCAATAATGAAAAAACATTTCATTTTACTCTCCATTTTCACTTTTCAATTTTCTCTTTTCACTCTTCACACAAAAGCACAGCAAGTCATGACTCCGGAACTCCTTTGGAAACTCGGTCGTGTGAGTGGCGAAGCAGTTTCACCGGATGGCAAATCAGTAATTTACGGAATCACCAATTACGATATAATTAAAAACAAAGGCGAGCGGAATCTTTACACGCTCAAGATTGAATCTATTTCCAAAACAGACAAGATGAAAGGAAATGTTCCAAATCCTGCGCCTGTTCAAATTACTGATTCACTCGGAACCGAAAGTGGTGTGCAATTTCTTTCCACCGGAAAAATTGGCTACATCTATAAAGGGCAGTGGTGGGAAGCAGATGCTAACGGAAAGAACGCAAAGAAGATCTCAAACATTGATGGCGGAATTTCGGTTGGAAAAGTTTCTCCCGATGGAAAACATTTTCTGTATACTCACGATGTGAAAATTACTCAAACGATTCAGGAAAAATATCCTGACTTACCTAAAACCGATGGAGAAGTATTTAATGATTTAATGTATCGCCACTGGGATAGTTACGAAGACGGAAGTTATTCGCATATTTTCTGGACTACTTATTCAGCAGGAACAATTGGTACTGATGTGCACGATATAATGGCTGGAACAAGATTCGATTGCCCGCAACAACCATTTGGAGGCGCCGAAGATGTGCAGTGGAGCGGCGATGGAAATAAAATATTTTATGTATGTAAAAAGAAAACCGGGAAACAATATGCACTTAGCACCAACTCTGATATCTACAGTTATGATTTAACAAATGGTGTTACTGCAAACTTTACTGATGGAATAAATGGGTACGATACCAATCCTGTTATTTCTCCTGACGGAAAAAAAATTATCTGGCTCAGCATGGCGCGTGATGGTTATGAGGCAGATAAAAACAGAATCATGTATTATGATTTCACCACCAATCAACGAATGGATTTAACTGCCGGTTGGGATGAAAGTGCATCGTCATTACTTTGGAGTGCAGACAGTAAGAAAATTTATTTCAGCGAAGTGTATCAGGCAACCGAACAGGTTTTCGAAATCACATTGCCTGCTGCTGTGTATGATATTTCTGCAAAAGATTTTCGTGCTGTTACATCCGGCGACTATGATGTGAATGCAGTTATCGGCATTACACCGACTTCATTAATTGTTAGTCGCTGCGACATGAATCATGCTTCCGAAATTTTTAAAGTGGATATTGCTTCAGGCGCATTCACCGCGCTCACCACAGTTAACAAATCGGTTTACGATAATCTCGCAATGGGGAAAATCGAAAAGCGCTGGGTGAACACAACTGATAAAAAACAGGAATTGGTATGGGTGATTTATCCGCCCAATTTCGATGCAACAAAAAAATATCCGACACTTCTTTATTGTCAGGGCGGACCACAAAGTGCGGTGTCACAGTTTTATTCGTTCCGTTGGAATTTTCAATTGATGGCAGCGAATGGTTACATCATTGTTGCACCCAATCGTCGCGGCTTGCCTGGCTTTGGTACACAATGGAATGAACAAATCAGTAAGGACTGGGGCGGTCAGGCAATGGATGATTATCTCTCTGCGATTGACAGCATTTCAAAACTTCCGTTTGTGGATGTGACACGGCGCGGATGTATTGGTGCGAGTTATGGTGGTTATTCTGTTTACATGCTTGCGGGTATTCATCAGGGTAGATTCAAAACTTTCATAGCGCATGATGGAGTATTCGATTTACAAAGCATGTATCTCACTACAGAAGAAATGTGGTTTGCCGATTGGGACATGGGCGGAAATTTCTGGACCAAACCAGTTCCGGTTACTTACTCTAAATTTAATCCTATCAAC
>JAHEZG010000468.1 GCA_023251195.1 Chitinophagaceae bacterium
ATTGTAAGTGATGTAACAGAATTTAACCCAACCACTGCTTATGATTGCTGGCACGACCGCGCAACTTTTCATTTTCTTACTGCATCGGCTGATATGAATACCTATCTCGCAACTGCTCGTCACGCAGTAAATGGTTATATGGTTATCGGAACATTCTCCGATAAGGGACCGAAGAAATGCATTATGCTAGAAGTGCATCAATATACCGAAGAGGAACTTCAACAACAATTGCAAAATGGTTTTGAAAAATTGAAGTGTGTAACAGAAGACCACCCAACACCATTTAACACCACGCAGAATTTTTTGTATTGCAGTTTCAAGAAGAAATAAAAAAAATCCTACAAATCCTAATTCAGACTTTTCCCTCCCCTTTTCTTTTCAAATAATTATTTTGCGAGCGAAAACAACGCAACATGAAAATATTACCACGACTGCCTTGTTTTGCCAAACACTGAACAGAACCGCCGCACTGCTATAGTGGGATACAGTTCTGTGAGCAGGTTCACTGCCTGGCTCCAGGCTTTTTTCGGATTGGAATTTTATATTCCTTTTCTGCTACATCCACCAGCGTTTCCAGCGTGATGTTTTTGATCTGCGCATCTTCGAGCTGATGTTCCAGCTCTTTGATTCGCTTGTGCAGTTTTTCGAGTTTTAGTTTCTCGGCTTCGGTCATCACCGGCAAAGTTAAATTTACTTCCGGTGCATAGCTCTTGAAAATGTAGTATGCATTTGGATAGTCAATATCAAATTGATCCATTGCTTGCTTGAGCGTCATTCTTCCATTATGCAACTCCCGGCTTAACCATCGTCGGAAACTTTGTTCATACTGATGTAATTCCTTTTTGTCGCTCACCTTTTGAGCAATAGGTTTCCTGAAGTTTTTGTCTTGCTTTTTTGTGTTCATGTTGAGGTTTTTTATCCTCAAAATGTGTCAAGCTATTTCAGGACGAGACAGGATGGAGGACACTTTTGTATTGAGGTAATTGTCTGAACTGTTCCTCCAGAGGCGGACAGGGATTCTTTTGACTTGTGTGATTTGGATGATTTTTATGGTTTGGGTGTAACAGCCGACTACAAGTCGTAACATTTTTTTGTATTCGGCTGCAAGCCGAACACAACGGACACCTTGCCGCCTTTGTGGAATCATCCGACGATGCCATTATCAGTAAATCATTAGAAGGAATTGTACAAAGCTGGAATAACGGTGCTGTAAAAATGTTTGGCTTTAATGCGAATGAAAAATTTAAAATGATTAAGACTGTGATTAAGAGTGGGTATGAAGATTGAGAATATTCGTTTTACTATTTGCATGGGCTATTTATTGGAGCACTTGCCAAAATAAAAAGAAAGCAGCTAATCCTCTATTGGAAGTATAAAAATGCAGGAAAAATTTCTTCCGCCGTTGTGAGTCGCCTGACTACAACAAAAAAAACGCGTTGCAAACTTTGTCCGGAAGATGCAATCCGATCAAAATCCGGTGACAATTGTTAGTAATAAAAGTCTTATAACCTTTCGCTTCACATGGCGTTCAGGGGGTCATAATAAAGAACACTATGCTATTCAGAATTCAAACGAATGAAAATGATAAGAAATGTTCGTGGGCAGATAATTATGTTGGTTTGATATTTTCTCCACTCAATGAGAATAAGGATAAAATCTATTCACCAAAGTATTATACACTCAAGGGTTTGAAAAGCGCAAAAGAGAAATTTGAGTTTTGGAAAAATCTGAGCGAAGAAGAAAAAGAAAAACTAATAGTTGAGGATAGAAATTTAAATGGTAATCAATAACAGAATTCTATTAATGAAGAAAAATAAACCAAACACAAAAATGAAAAATACTTTATTGCTGATTATATCGCTCACCGTATCGTTGTGTTTTGTTAAAACAAGTTTCGGACAAGTTGTGCAGGATAATAGTATGACTGTTATTGCAGATAGTCTTCCAATAAATCTGCTTTCATTTACAGGCATTCGTGATAAAGAAAATATTATTTTAAAATGGAGCACTGCTTCAGAAATCAATAATGGATACTATTTAATAGAGCGGAGCAAGGATGCAATTAACTGGGAAATTGTTTGTGCTGTTCGTATTGCAGAAAATTCAACCACAATAAAAAATTATTCGATTACTGATAAAGTTTCTTTTAATGAAACTGCTTATTATCAAATCAAACAAACTGACTTCAACAAAAAATTTGATTATTATAATATTATTGAAGTAAAAAATACGGTAGCAGTTTTGGCTGAATAAAAAAAAATAAAAATTTAACTTGAATGGAAGCCGTTCGATTTCTCGGAGGGCTTTTTTGTTTTTAATTAGTTTGCCGAAGTATTTTGTGGGGGTGAATAAAACCTGCTGAAGAAAACACAGATGTGCGTTGGTTTCAACAAACTGATTAGCAAAGTACAAAGTCGGTTAGATAAATTAGGAATTTAAATGTTACAACAATCGGCATGAGCAGTTACCGAATATTTTTACTTTTGTTTAAAAATCAGACAATTAGATTTTGGAGAGTTACCGATATTTAATTGTTATACACAACCAATTCGGAATGAACGCAACAATCAAAGAATCTTTATGGAAGCAATTCGGAGCAACTATTGACATGCTTGAAAATGCAATAACACTTTGCACAGAGGAACTATGGGACAACGATAATTAGATTTGGTACAGCTCATATCATTGCCTTTTTTGGTTGGACTACTACTTTACATTTGAGCCAAATTCATTTACTCCACCATCACTGTTTACACTTTCTGAGTTTGACCCAGCAGGTGTATTACCTGACAGAGTTTACAGTAAATCAGAATTACTTTCCTACCTTCAACACAACAGACAAAAATGCCACAATTTAATTGCAAGTATGACAGATGAAGTCGCAAACAGCCGTTGGATAAATGAGTATAAAGATTATTCGGTTTTTGAAATTACACTTTACAACATGCGACATGTTCAACATCATACAGCAAAACTAAATTTACTTTTAAGACAAGGAATAAAAAACGCACCAAATTGGGTTGGACAAACAAAAGAAAACCTATGAAGATATGAACCGACACAACAATGATGTAAATCGCTTTGAACAACCTGTATTTGAACTTCTAACAGTTGTTCTTCGAACGAACAGCTTGATGCGTTATATGCAAAAAACCATTTAATGAAAAGGCAAACATTCTCAGGAATTGAAGTCTTGGGTAACATGACCTGGGGTACACACTTTTGCCAATTCTATAATACAAAGAAAGACCTTGTTGAGATTTTAGTACCGTATTTTAAAACCGGGTTGGAGAACAATGAGTTTTGTTTATGGATAGTTTCCGACCCTATTGATGTAAAGACAGCTGCTCATGCATTAAAGAAAGCAGTGTCTGAATTTGCCTATTACATGGCAGAGAAAAAGATTGAAATTTTATCACATGAAGAATGGTATCTCAAAGGAGGTAAGTTTAATCCCAAAGGAGTATTCAATGGATGGAATAAAAAACTGAAGCAGGCGTTAAAAACCGGTTGTACCGGAATGCGTGTAAGTGGAAATGTAGGATGGATTGATAGCGGAGTACAGAAAGATTTCATTGAATACGAACGGCAGTTGGAACATTTCCTTATTGGAAAACGCATGGTGGTGTTATGCACTTATCCGCTCCAAAAGTGCAGTGCTTCTGATGTACTTAATGTGGCTCATGTACATGATTGTGCTATTTCAAAACGAAACGGACAATGGGAAATTATTGAGGTGCCCGCAGTTAAAAGGAGCAAAGCGCAAATACAAAAGATAAATGATGAGCTTGAGCAACGGGTAAATGAACGAACCGCACAGCTTGCAAAAGCCAATGAAGAATTAAAACATGAGATTGCTGAACACAAAAAAGCAGAAGATGCATTACACAAAAGCCAAGATGCCCTTCGGCTAACCATTGACACCGTTCCTATTATGGCGTGGACAATGCAACCTGATGGAACTGTTGATTTCCTTAACCAGCGTTGGCTGGACTATGCCGGTCTTACTTTGGGGGAGTATGTTAAAGACCCGGTAGGTCCGGTTCATCCTGATGACATTGAAAGAGTAATGGAAAAGTGGAAGAAGTATATAGCAGCGGAAAAACGGCATGAGGATGAAATGCGCTTGCAGGCAGCTGACGGAAAATATCGCTGGTTCCTGGTTCGTAACGATCCACTGCACGACAAGCAAGGAAATCTTATTCGGTGGTACGGAGTATCCATAGATATCGAGGACAGCAAGCAACTCAATGAACAGCTTCGCAGCCTTTCAACTCATTTGCAAAACACACAGGAAAATGAGCGCACAGCCGTAGCAAGGGAAATACACGATGAGTTAGGGCAACAACTAACCGCGTTAAAAATGGAAGTTGGCTGGCTGAGCAAAAAGCTGCCTGATGACATTATATTAAAAGAAAAAGTAAAGGAAATTTTATCTCTCATAATCGAAATACTTAAAACAGTAAAAAGGATTGCATTTGAATTGCGCCCGAATATTTTAGATGAGCTGGGAATAATAGCAGCGCTCACATGGCAGGGGCAGGAATTAGAGAAACATGCAGGCATAAAATTTCAATTCTATACCGATCTGAAGGATTTTAATCAAGATAGAAATCTTTCAATAAATATTTTCAGGGTGTTTCAGGAAGCGCTTACAAATATTGCCCGGCATGCTTTTGCCACACGGGTAAAAACTACACTAGAGAAAAAAGATGGCTATATCAAACTTATTATTAAAGATAACGGGCAAGGCTTTGATGTGGATGACACAAAAAATAAAAATTCTTTGGGTTTGATTGGAATGAAAGAAAGGGCGCTAATCTTACGAGGTGAACTTACCATCGAAAGCAAGAAATTAAAAGGTACAGTCATTACCCTGAAAGCTCCGTTACCGGAAACAAATAAAAAAGAATCATGAAGTTTTTAATTGCAGACGATCATGCCCTTGTGCGCAAAGGACTTAAACAAATATTGCGCGAAGAATTTCCCTCTGCCGAAGTTACAGAAGTTACCGGGGGTAGTGAAGTTCTCAAAGAAGTCGGGAATAAAAAATACGATGTTATTATGCTTGATATTTCTATGAGTGGACGAAATGGTATTGAAATCCTGAAGCAAATTAGAGCCAATGGAATCAAAACCCCGATATTGATAATCAGTATGTACCCTGAAGAACTCTATGCGGTGAGGGCATTAAAAGCAGGAGCTTCCGGTTTTGTAAATAAAGAAAGTGCAAACGAAGAACTGCTGACTGCTGTTCACAAAGTACTATCCGGGCGCAAATATATTTCTTCAGCGATTGCAGAAAAATTAGCCGAGACAATTGGAGAAAGTAGTGAAAAACAGGCATACCAATTTCTCTCTGATCGTGAGATGGAGGTACTTCAACTCATTGGCTCCGGAAAAACAGGATCTGAAATTGCTAAAGAATTATCACTCAGTGTAAACACCATCAGCACGCACCGATATAGAATACTTAAAAAACTCTCCCTCAACAACAATGCGGAACTCATCCGCTACTCGCTGGACAACGATCTGGTTTAATTTGTTTTGTAGGACAATCTACAATGCTTATTTCATAATTCCCCCTACAAGCATCCGAAGGATGTTGCCGTTTATTTGGAGGATTAGAATGTGAATCTTATAAGTTAATTTCAGAATTGTGTAAGGTAATTTATATTAAAAAGTATAACCTTTATAAAATCATTGCAGAGAAACCTACCAATAATGAAATCAAAAACTGAAAAGGGAGGTTAAAGACTACATTAACAAAATATTGCATAGGAGTATGAACAAGGTGAATATTATCAATAAAAATGAAGCGTTGAAAAACGCGGTGAAAGAGAACCATACGGATGCTGTTATTTTAAAAGAAGAAAATACCGGGCACCTTGCTGCTACTGTGGAATCTTCAGATGATGCCATTATCAGTAAATCGTTAGTGGGAATAATTCAAAGTTGGAACAATGGTGCTGTAAAAATGTTTGGCTTCACGGCGGATGAAATAATCGGTAAGCATAATTATTCCCGCTCATAAGCTATGTGGTTTTAAAGCAAATGAAAAATTTAAAATGATTAAGACTGTCATTAAAAGCGGGTATGAGGATTGAGAATATTGGTTTCACTATTATAATTTACCAATTACAGCATTTCGGACGCTAATAAGCAAAAAAATACAGAAAAACGATAGTAGTTCTACGGGGTTTATTTTCAAGTAATATAATCAGGGTTGAATAAATTGAATTATCTTGGTGCCTTAAAACACAATTTTTACTGAGTAATGCAGAATACTTAGTAATAAATTTATATCTGATTTCTATTTCATTTCACTCTTCTCAAAGTATAAAGTAATTGTTTTTGATAATATGAAATGAAAAATTAATTATAGAGAATGTTTATTTTAGGAAAATGAAAATGGTGGGAATGAAAAGGATAGCTAGGATTGAGGCGGTTTATAATTTATTAATAAAATTTAAAGTTATTCTTTATGTCTGATGACCCCGGTGGAAGTAAAGTTATTCTTCAGCCAAGGATAACAATTGTTAATGCATATTCGCTGATTGCAGCGCTTTATTGCTCTGCTTCAGCCATTCTTTTTTATTCTGTTGTTCAAAGTAATTTTCTTGCAATCATTCACCTGTTAGCGCTGTTTAGTGTACTGACCAATTACTTTGTATTAATTCAAACAAAAAATTTTAAGCTCGCAACCACTATTATTCTGACAACGGGTACAACCGTAGTTGTTTCATTATTTGCAACTGGTGGATGGGCAGGCACCGGTTACCTGTGGCCTTTTGCTTATCTGCCTTTTGCTTTTTTTCTTGCTGAGCGATCTGTTATTCTGAATTGGGTAGCTGCTCTTTTTATCGGATGTTTAGTTGCAGTCTTTCTTCATTTGGCCGGGGTTATTACGGTTCCTTATTCTTTCATTGCTATAATAAATTATTTTGCTGCCCTCATAGTATTTACTGTATGTATTTTTCTTTTCCAGCAAGCAACTGTTAAGCGGGAAGAATTTTTAACCTATACAGACACTTTATTAGAAACGGCACCCGATGCTGTTATTGTAATTGATGAAGAAGGGAAAATAGTTAAATGGAATTATAAATCATTTGTTCTTTTCGGATGGACTGCCAGTGAAGTAATGTACAAACCGTTGAGTGAAATCATTATTCCGCACCGCTATCGTGAAGCGCATAAAAACGGATTAAAACATTTTTTAAAAACAGGGAAAGGTGCAGTGCTTGGTAAAACCATAGAGATACAAGCGATAAAGAAAAATAATATTGAGTTTGATGTAGCACTCAGTATTTCACCCACATTGATAAATGACAAGCGTTTATTTATCGGTTTCATTCGTGATATTACAGAGCGGAAGGAGGGGGAAAAGAAATTACTTAATTTAAGTAGGGAACTGGAACAAAGAGTAGTTGAACGGACTGAAGAATTAGGAATGACAGAAAAAAGGTATCGTTATCTTTTTGAGAATAACCCGATGCCGATGTGGGTTATTGATTTGAATACTTTTAAATTCCGGGATGTAAATGAAATGGCGGTTCGGCATTATGGATACAGCCGTGAAGAATTTCTAAGTATGACTGCACTGGATATCAGACCAGACGAGGATAAAGAGCTTTTTAGAGGGGCTGATCATTTGTTTGACATGAGTTCAACAAATAATAAGAGAGGAATATGGAATCACAGGAAGAAAGACGGAACAATTATTCAAGTAGAAATTATCGCGCATCCAATAATTTTTGAAGGGATCCCTGCGCGATTTGTTCTTGCGAACGATGTTACTGAAAAAATAAAAGCTGAAGAGAAGTTAAATAAGAGCGAAAAACTTTTCCGCGCCATGATTGAAAAAGATGCTGACATGAAAACACTTGCCACACCCGATGGAAAGGTTTTTTATGCAAGTCCATCGCTCACACAAGTTCTTGGTTATTCGAACGAAGAATTTATGAATACTCCTGCCTTTGAACTCATCCATCCCGATGATGTTCCGGGGCTTATTGAAGGTGTTACTGATATTATTCAAACACCGGGAAAATCTTTTTACAGGCAACAGCGGTTGAAGCATAAAAACGGAACCTGGATTTGGTGCGAGGGAACGATCACGAATATGTTGCACGATCCCTTAGTGGGTGCGCTTGTTTCTAATTTTCGTGATATAACTAAGAGAAAAGAAGCTGAAGAAAAACTCAAGAAAAGCGAAAAACTATTTCGTTCCATTGCGCTTAATATCCCTAAGTCGTTAGTGATACTGATGGATAAAGACCATAAGTTCTTAATGATTGAAGGTGACATAATGGAACGGCTGGGATATAAACGGCAGGATTATGAAGGAAAGCATCCACTTGAAGTTTCATCGAAAGAGCAATATGAAACATCAAAACCCCTATACGAAAGAGTTTTTAAAGGTGAGCAATTTTCGATTGAAAGAAGTTCACCGTTAGGTGATTTCATTGTCCACTTTGTTCCAATGAAGGATGAAAAAGATTCTGTTGAATCAGCCATGATTATTGCTCTTGATATTTCAGAAAGTAAAAAAGCAGAAAAGAATTTGGAGAGGAGTTTAAAAGAAATTTCTGATTATAAATATGCGCTTGAAGAATCTTCGATTGTTGCCATCACGGACCAAAAGGGAATTATCACCTATGCCAATGATAATTTCTGTAAGATCTCGAAATACAGTCGCGAAGAATTAATCGGGCAGGATCACCGCATCATTAATTCAGGGCATCACTCTAAAGAATTTATAAAAAATATCTGGACTACGATTGCTAACGGAAGAGTATGGAGGGGTGAGTTAAAGAACAAAGCCAAAGATGAAAGCATTTATTGGGTGGATACAACGATTGTTCCTTTTTTGAATGAGCAAAACAAACCTTATCAATATGTGGCTATAAGAGCAGATATTACTGACCGGAAAAAGGTTGAAGAGAATTTAGAGAAAAGCTTAAGAGAAGTCACTGATTATAAATATGCGCTTGAAGAATCTTCGATTGTTGCAATCACCGACCAAAAGGGAATTATCACCTATGCAAACGATAACTTTTGTAAGATTTCAAAATACAGCCGTGAAGAATTAATCGGGAAGGATCACCGCATCATTAACTCAGGGCATCACTCCAAAGAGTTTATAAAAAACATTTGGACTACAATTGCCAATGGAAAAATATGGAGGGGAGAATTAAAAAATAAAGCAAAGGATGGGACCGTTTATTGGGTGGATACCACGATTGTTCCTTTCCTGAATGAACAAAATAAACCGTATCAATATGTGGCTATCAGAGCAGACATTACTGACCGGAAAAAGGTGGAAGAGGATTTAGAGAAAAGCTTAAGAGAAATCACGGATTATAAGTATGCCATTGAAGAATCTTCGATTGTTGCCATCACTGACCAGAAGGGGATTATCTTACATGCCAATGATAATTTTTGTAAAATATCGAAGTACAGCCGAGAAGAATTAATCGGGCAGGACCATCGTATTGTCAATTCAGGGTTTCATTCCAAAGAATTTATTCGCAACCTATGGACTACCATTGCGAACGGAAAAATATGGAGGGGTGAAATAAAAAATAAAGCGAAGGATGGAACTACCTACTGGGTGGATACTACCATTGTTCCTTTCCTGAACGAAAAAGGTAAGCCCTATCAATACATTGCCATAAGAGCAGAAATTACCGAGCGAAAAAGGCTTGAAGAGTTTATGATTGCCAATGAAGAACTTGGTTTTCAAATTGAAGAAAAGGAAAAACGCGCTGCAGAGTTAATCATTGCCAACAAAGAACTTATTTTTCAAAATCTGGAGAAAGAAAAAAGAGCCGCAGAATTAATCATTGCCAATAAGGAACTTGCTTTTCAAAGCGAAGAGAAAGAAAAGCGTGCTGCCGAGTTAATAGTTGCCAACGACGAACTTCTGTTTCAAAACCAGGAAAAAGAAAAACGAGCATCGGAATTAATTATTGCTAATAAGGAGCTTGCATTTCAAAGCAACGAAAAAGAAAAACGAGCATCCGAGTTAATCGTTGCAAATGAAGAACTTGTTTTTCAAAATGAAGAAAAGGAAAAACGGGCAGCAGAATTAATTGTTGCCAACAAGGAACTTGGCTTTCAAAGTGAAGAGAAAGAAAAACGCGCTGCTGAATTACTCATTGCCAACAAGGAACTTTTATTTCAAAACGATGAGAAAGGGAAAAGAGCAGCGGAGCTATCAGAAACTTTAGAGCGTGTGAGTTTTCTTGCCAGTATTGCTGACAATATACAGGACCCGGTTATTTCTACTGACAACCCCGGGAATGACAATTTTATTATAACGAGATGGAATAAACCTGCTGAAAAATTATTGGAATGGAAAAGTGAAGAGGTGATTGGAAAAAATGCCATGAAGGTTTTTAAAACTGATTATCCCAATGAAAACAGGGAGCAGATATTTGAATTGTTAAAAACAAAAGGATTTTGGCAGGGAGAGGTAATTTATCATACAAAATCAGGCAGGCCTGTTTATGTTTTGTCAACTATTTCATACCTGAAAGATGCTGAAGGAAATATTACAGGTAACCTTGTTTTGATAAGAGATATTACTAAGCGGAAAATAGCGGAAGAAGATTTATTGGCTGCAAATAAGGAACTCGAATCATTTTCTTATTCGGTATCACACGATTTACGAGCGCCCCTCCGAGCAGTAAATGGATATGCACGGATGCTGGAGGAAGATTATGGTAGTTTATTCAATAAGGAAGGGAAACGATTGCTCGGAGAGGTTCAGCAAAATGCCATGAAGATGGGGACATTGATTGACGATCTGCTTGACTTTTCCAGATTGGGAAGAAAGGAAGTAAAAAGGTCAAAGGTTAATATGAATGAATTGATTGAAGGTGTGCTTTCGGAAATCAGGCAAAGTATTCCTCATCATGCAGTAATAAAATTTAATGACCTTGAACCAATAATGGCAGATTACTCATTGATAAAGCATGTTATTATCAATCTTCTTTCCAACGCCATTAAGTACTCGTCGAAAAAAGAAAAGCCAGTAGTGGAAATAGCATCAAAAAAGGAGAATGGGGAAGTGATTTATTCAATTAAAGACAATGGTGCCGGATTTGATATGCAGTATGTGAATAAATTATTCGGCGTGTTTCAGCGACTTCATTCGTCAGAAGAATTTCCAGGTACCGGGGTTGGATTGGCAATTGTTCACCGGATTATTCAAAAACACGATGGAAAAATCTGGGCAGAAAGTAAAGTGAATAAAGGTGCAACTTTCTTTTTCAGCTTGCCTGACGTAAAATAATTTACCAGCAAATAAAACCAAACAAAAATGGAAAACTCGATAGTAGAAATTCTTTTAGTGGAAGACAACATGAATGATGCTGAACTTGCCATTCGGTCATTGCGGAAAAACAATATAACCAACAATCTCATTCATTTAAAAGACGGAGCCGCAGCGCTTGATTTTCTATTCGGCAAGGGAGCGTTTGCCGGGAGAAACATTAACAACAAACCCAAACTGATTTTACTCGATTTGAAAATGCCAAAAGTGGATGGTATTGAAGTGCTGAAAAAAATTAAGTCAGAAGAACTGACTAAAAAAATTCCCGTCGTGATGCTTACCTCTTCCAAAGAAAATCCTGACATAGAACTCTCTTACTCACTTGGCGCAAACAGCTACATTGTTAAACCTGTTGAGTTCGATGGGTTTTCAAAAGCGGTGGCGGAATTGGGATTGTACTGGGTTCTTTTAAATCAACCTCCTGTTTCATAATTTTTAATCGCAAATACCTTGAATAAAAAA
>JAHEZG010000404.1 GCA_023251195.1 Chitinophagaceae bacterium
ACTCGCCCGAAATGTGGCTCATGTATTACAAGTGGCATATCCGTTCAACACTTAATACCATTCTGGATTACAGCATTCAATGTTTGAATATGAGTAAAGCTGATGCAATAAAATTAATGATTGATGAAGGGTTTCAAACCTCTGCTGAAGCTGAAGGAAAATGGAGAAGAGCTACTCTAACTCAAACCCAATTGTGTTGCTATTTTACCGGATACACAGAAATATATGCGCTTCGTGAAGACCAGAAAAAAACATTGGGTGAAAGTTTTTCATTAAAAAATTTCAATGAAAAATTCCTGAGCTATGGCAGTGTGCCGGTTAAGTACATTTGGGAAATAATGAAAGCCGGACAGAAATAAATGCAAGCAGGTTTTAATATTTCATTTATAGAAGGTTGATCTCTTTCAAGTAAATGCACAAAGTTTTTCTATAAAAAAACATTTCTAAAGCTGATTCATTAAAAAATACAAAAGCCGCCTTGGATGAACCAAGACGGCTTTTGCTTTTAATATTGAACGGTGAAAAACTATTCAGCAGCCGGAGCTTCCTCCGCATCGGTTGATGCTTCAGGAGTTGCCGGAGTTTCAGGAGCAGCAGGAGTTTCTTCAGCAGTAACTTCAGGAGTTTCTGCTTTAGGTCCTTCTGATTTTTCCATCTTCTTTTTCAAGTCGGCCAAACCTCCTAACTCACCTAAAGTTGATTTCTCCACTTTGCGGTTAATGTTCTGAACAGTTGAACGGGTATCCTTGCGTTCTTTATCTTTTGCAGCACCTTCTTCTTTTTTCACTTCATCTTTTTTCTCTTCCCAGATGCGCGCATGCGATACAATCATTTTCTTATTGCCACGATCAAACTCCAGCACTTTAAAGTCTAAAGTTTCATCAGCCTCTGCTGATTTACCGTTTTCTTTTTTCAAGTGCTTGGTTGGGGCAAATGCTTCCAATCCATAAGGGAATAAAATCACTCCGCCCTTATCATCTTTCTTAATAACAGTTGCCTGATGAATGCTTCCAACAGGGAAAGTTGTTTCAAAAGTATCCCAAGGATCTTCTTCAACCTGCTTGTGGCCAAGTGATAGTTTGCGGTTCTCCTTATCTATTTCAAGAACAACAACTTCCAGTTCATTACCAATTTTAGTAAATTCATTTGGATGATGAATGCGCTTTAACCACGATAAATCACTCACATGAACAAAGCCTGTAATGCCTGCTTCCAGTTCAACGAACAAGCCATATGCGCTAATGTTGCGAACAATTCCTTTCTGGCGACTGCCAACCGGGAATTTACCCTCCACATCGCTCCAAGGATCCTGACTCATTTGTTTTAAACTCAAACTCATTTTGCGCTCTGCACGATCAAGTGTTACCACCATTGCTTCGTACTCGTCGTTTTGTTTAAAGAATTCTTTAGAGTTGATTGGAGTATTGCTCCACGAAATTTCACTCACATGAATCAATCCTTCAACACCCGGAATAATTTCTAAGAATGCACCATAATCTTCAATGTTTACAATCTTACCCTTCACTTTGCTACCAACATCAATAGTGGTATCAAGTGTATCCCAAGGCTGAGGAGTGAGTTGTTTCAATCCCAAAGAAATACGCTTCTTCTCATCATCATAATCCAACACCACCACATTTAATTTCTGGTTAATTTTTAACACTTCATTCGGATGATTGATTCGTCCCCATGAAATATCAGTGATGTAAAGCAATCCATCCACACCACCCAAATCAATGAATGCACCGAAGTCGGTAATGTTTTTAATGGTTCCTTCCAACACCTGGCCTTTCTCCAATTTACCAATAATAATGGCGCGCTGTTGCTCAATATCACTTTCAATCAATGCCTTGTGCGATACCACTGCATTTTTTATAATCTCGTTAATCTTCACTACTTTAAACTCCATGGTTTGACCAACATACACATCGTAATCAGTAATAGGTTTCACATCAATCTGCGAACCCGGTAAGAAAGTTTCCTTACCGAAAATTTCCACAATCAATCCACCCTTTGTTTTGCTCGTGATGTTACCCATTACAATAGTACCATCCTTGTAAGCATCAACAATCTGCTGCCATGCTCTAACCAGTTTTGCACTCTTGCGCGATAAAATCAACTGACCTTTCGGGCTTTCTTTATCAACCACTAATACCTCCACATTATCACCCACTTTTAATTCAGTAAGGTCGCGGAATTCTGATAGCGGAACTAATCCATCCGATTTAAAACCAACATTCAACACCACATCGTTGCTGGTGATAGATACAACAGCACCTTGAACGATGTCGTTGTTCTGAATGGTTTTAAAAGTAGTGTCATAAATTTTCTCATACTTCTCGCGCTCATCGTTGGAGTAAGTATGAACATTTTTTTTACTTGTTTCCCAATCGAAATCGTCGTGCATGGAAACTTTTACCGGAGCGGCAACATGTGCCACTTCAGGGTTTGCCGTAGTATCGGCTGTTTGGTTTTCAATTTGGTTTTCTTCCACTTTGTGGTTCCTTTTTGTTTTGTTTTTTAAGGGTTGCAAATGTAATATTCTAAGTGAAAAAAACGAATAAGTATCAGGAATAGAAAACAGAACCTGTCACACTGAGTGATCTTCCCAGACTTCAAAATAGGGAGCTGGTCTAAGTTAAATTGGTTAAGCAGTAAAATGCGAGATGAAATATTCGTTCGCACAAAAATTCGTGCAGGTGAAAACACCTCGCACGGACTTGAGTTGTTTATATTTGTTAAAAGATAAAAATGCGGAACACCAACAAGAGCGGAAAAACACAAACAGTAGTATTGTTAAAAGAAATTTAGTTCCGGTATTAAAGCTTTAAGATGAAGACACTGACTATTTTTTTATTTTTATTTCACTTTTTCTTTTTGACCTGTTTTGGCCAAGCAGGAATATTAGATTCTACATTTGGATTAAATGGAATAAAAATTATTGGTCAGAGTGGGGTTGCCTATTCATTAGCTGTTCAATC